>CBDUDU010000016.1:0-36022 GCA_965366045.1 uncultured Oceanospirillaceae bacterium | reverse complement strand
GCTTGGTCGTGTTCTTCATCAATGATGATTAAGCCCAACTTTGGGATCGGCGTAAACAGCGCTGATCGGGTGCCAATGATAATGTCGGCTTGGCCTAAGTTGGCTTGTTGCCAGGCATTTAAGCGTTGATGTTCAGTAAGCCCAGAATGTAATGCTAAAACGCGGTTATTAAAGCGCGTCTCAAGACGCTGCAATAACTGCGGTGTCAGGCCGATTTCTGGCACTAACAACAAAATACGTTGGCCGCTAGCAAGCATCTGCGCCATGGCTTGCAGGTAAACTTCGGTTTTGCCACTACCCGTGACGCCGTTGATTAAGTGGCAGCTAAAGGAGTTGTGCGCGTTAGCTAGATGAGACACCACTGCGGCCTGTTCTGCATTAAGATTTAAGGGTTGTTGCGACAGTTGTAAGCTGATTGCTTGTGGCTCTGGCTGGCTGGTGCTGAGCCATTGTTTTTCTATAAAAGGTTTGAGTTGGCTAGGTTTGATGCCGTACTTTTGTAGCTGGTCCAAATTGAATGCTGGCGCCAGTGTTTGCAACTGCTGCCATAGGGCTTTTTGTTTATGGGCGCGGCCAAAGTCGGGTTCAACGTCGGCTAATTTCCAGTTAAGTTGAATCAACTGGTTAGGTTTGGCTTGCCTTAATTTGGCGGGCAATAAATGTATGAGCGCATCGCCTACGGGGTATTGGTAATATTCGGCAGCCCAAAGGCCCAGTTGCCACAGTGCGGGCGGCAATAAGGCCGTGGTATCTAGGTAACCTAGAATGGGTTTGATTTTGTTAGCATCAAAGGTCGTGGCATCACTCATGCCTACAATTAAGCCCACCCGTTCGCTGCGCCCAAAAGCCACCCGTACGCGCAAACCTATGGCAGGCACAGGTATTGAGTCACTTGCTGCCAGCGGCAAGTAAGTAAACTCTTGGCGCAGGCCAGTAGCGAGAACAATATGGAGGTATTTGGGCACGGTGAGTAGGGCACGCTTTAATGCTGGGTAAGGCGCTTATGCTACACCAAAGTGGGTGTATATGGTTTGTTTTGCTTATTTAATGCCACGATTAGCTGGTTTACACCGGTGCTGGTAGGAAAAAGCTTGCTTATCTATACCTGTCTGGTAAAATTCCGCCTCTATTTTTATGGCTTGCCGGTTGTCGGTTTGCCTATTTGACCGATGCGGTGCTTGGCAATAGATCAAGTGGCGGCGTCATAACCCTGAGGTTATTCCCCATGCAAAAAGACATTCATCCTAAGTATGAATCAATCAAAGCCACTTGTTCTTGTGGCAACGTTGTAGAAACTCGCTCTACCCTATGTCAAGACATGCACATCGACGTATGTTCAGCTTGCCACCCGTTCTACACCGGTAAGCAGAAAGTACTAGACGTTGGCGGCCGTATCGATCGCTTCAACAAGCGTTTTGGTGCACGTACTACCAAGTAATTGGTACTGCGCAAACCGAACGTTAAAAAAACCCGCTAAGGCGGGTTTTTTTATGTTTTGAGTTTTTTAAACCCGCTGAGCATGGCCTCTGATAGCTGATCAATGTCTGAATTGTTCATGGTGGTCGATAAGGCTGCTGAACAGGTCTCAATCATCAAAATATTTTGCTCGAACAGATGGCTTAGTAGGTGTTTAGTTTGTGAGGATTGCCTAGTGCTCATAAAACTCGTGCGGTAGTCCGTAGGTGCGTCGGCCTGAAGGTGAATACGGAACATCGACCCGGCTCCAGTGATACAGGCCTCAATGTCAGCAATTTTAATAGCTTCGTTAATTTGGTCTATAGCTCTCTGGGCTAGCTGATTGAGCTTTGTTACGGCCGCTTGATCGAACATTTTCATGCTAGTTAAACCCGCAACCATAGTGATTGGGTTGGCTGAATAAGTTCCAGAATGAGGGAACAGCAGCTTGTCTGCTAATGGATCCATAACGCCCATCACGTCACTGCTGCCGGCAATAGCCCCAACTGGAAAACCGCCGCCGATCATTTTTCCTAAGGCGGTAAGGTCTGGCTTAATTTTGTACCAACCTTGAGCGCCTTCGTATGTAGACCGGTATGTTATGACTTCGTCACAAACAAGCAGTGAACCGTTTTTGTTGGTCCATTGGCGTAAGGCAAACATAAACTCTTCACTTGCTGGCATCAGGCCCACACGGTGGGGGAGTTGATCAACTAAAACACAAGCAAGTTGTTGGGCATGTTGGTCTAAAATCTCAATAGCCCGCTTGGGGTCGTTAAAGGGAATGACCACCACATCGTTGAGTGCGGCGGTTGGTGTGCCGTAGGACACTGGTATGCTCGCCGGGTTTGAAGCGTCGCCCCAGTTGTTTGGATTTGCTGTTTGGCTCACTTCCGCATAATCATAGACGCCGTGATACGCGCCTTCGACCTTGGCGATTTTTGCCCGCCCAGTATAAGCCCGGGCTGCCTTAATGCAGCCCATGACTGCTTCGGTACCGGAGTTTACAAAGCGCAATTTTTCGATGGAGGGGGACCGTGCAACAAGGTGTTCGGCATAGTCCACTTCTATTTCTGTGGCCAAATTAAAAGCCGAGCCTTTGTGTAGTTGCGCGGTAACGGCTGCTATAACTTGGGGGTGCGCATGGCCATGAATCAAAGAAGCCATATTATTAGCAAAGTCGATGCGAGACACGCCTTCAATGTCGGTGATTCTACAGCCTTTGCCGCTGGCCGCATAAATAGGGTGGGGTTTGCGTAATACCGCGTTGCGACTCACACCACCTGGCATCACTTTTAGTGCCCGCTGATAGGTCAATAGGCTGGTGCTGATTGATGGCTCAATTGATGAATTCATATGGGTACCTGATTAAGGTTGCAAGGTTAAGGTGGCGCCTGTTCGAGCTTGCAGATAAGTAAGGTCTACACCCGGTGCCATTTCGGTCACTACTAACCCTTTGTCTGTGACATCGATAACGGCTAAGTCGGAAAATATTCGCTTCACAACAGCTTGGCCCGTAAGCGGGTACGTACATTGATGAAGAATTTTTGGCTCCCCAGGCTTAGTGGTGTGTTGAGTAATGACAAAAATGGTTTTTACACCTGCCACTAGGTCCATGGCGCCGCCCACAGCTGGGATCGCATCTGGCGCACCGGTAGACCAGTTTGCAAGGTCTCCTTTGGCAGATATTTGCATCGCACCTAATACACAGATGTCGATGTGTTGGCCGCGAATCATGGCAAAACTGTCGGCGTGGTGAAAGTAAGCTGCGCCAGCAATCGCCGTTATCGGTCTTTTCCCTGCGTTAATTAGCTCTGGATCTACAGCGTCTTCGGCGGGCGGCGGTCCCATGCCTAGGAGGCCATTTTCTGTATGATAAATAACCTCGCGCCCGGCGGGGATGTACTGGGCCACTTGTTCGGGTATGCCAATGCCTAGGTTTACGTAGCTGCCATCTGGAATATCCAACGCTGCGCGCTGCGCCATTTGAGTTCGGCTCCATGGTGTCACTGTCTGAACATCTTCAAGGGCGGAAGTGTTTAGCTTACTCATGGGTAATGCCTCTTTGCGTTGACCAGTTGTGACTCGTAGGCAGGCTCGGGTACGGTAACCACTCGATTAACAAATACCCCCGGGGTGATCACGTGTTCGGGGTGGATTGAACCTAGATCAACTTGTGCCTGGGTTTGTACCACTGTGGTATGGGCAGCCATAGCCATAATGGGTGCGAAATTACGCGCTGTTTTGTTGTAGGTTAGGTTGCCATACCGGTCTGCACTGAGGCTTTTAATAAGAGCGAAATCCGCAGTTAGGCCAAACTCTAATACGTGGTCTCGCCCATTAAAGTGTCGGATTTCTTTGCCTTCGGCAAGAGGTGTGCCCACTGACGTAGCGGTATAGAAGGCGGGTATACCTGCGCCGCCAGCACGTATACGTTCGGCTAGGGTGCCCTGGGGTACTAGCTCCAGTTCAATATCTCCGTTTCTATAGAGATCGGGGAATACGGTTGAGTTGGCCGTGCGCGGAAAAGAACAAATCATTTTGCCGACCTGGCGGTTTTCAATCAGAGCGGCTAAGCCAACGTGACCGCTACCGGTATTGTTGTTAACCACGGTCAGGTTTTTAGCGCCGTGGTCTATGAGCGCATGCAATAGCTCAATAGGGCTGCCTGCCTCACCAAAGCCGCCTACCATTACAGTGTCGCCATCTTTAATGTCGGCTACGGCTTCTGCCAAACTGGCAATGCTTTTGTTTATCATGGTGTTTCGATCCTATCGGTTTAGCGAATCAAAAGTTTGAGTTTGTCGCCCACACGGTCCCAGTTTTTAGCATCAGCTAGGCTAGCAGGCGAAGTGGTGATGTTGGGCCATTCTTGTGCTAATTCTTCATTAAGATCGATAAAGGCTTCTTGCTCTTCGGGCAGATTATCTTCTGAGAAAATGGCATTTGCAGGGCATACGGGGCGGCACAAATCACAATCGATACATTCGTCAGGGTTAATGACGATGAAGTTTTCTCCCTCGTAGAAACAGTCCACGGGGCACACTTCAACGCAGTCACCATATTTGCAGTTGATGCAGTTTTCACCGACAACATAGGTCATGTGGCAGCCTCCTACGTAGACTAAATCAACTCACTTCCGCGAGTTTAAGATCTGAGTGGTCTACGGCAGGAGCAAATAAGCCTGCTTCGTCATAAATGACTCGGTCATCGTAACCACTAAACCAAATGGCTTCTGGATTACGTCCCATAATTGCAACTTTTCCGCGCAAAGGGGCGTCGGCTGCGCCGCGTAGAAGCTTCATGATCACAACGCCATTTTCGCTTCCTGCTACACCTGGCATTGGGTCATTGGTTACCGCAACTACCTCAGTTTTACCTTTATAGTGGGTAATTGACAATCGAGCGTGAGCTTCAACTCCAGAAAGGCCTTTTTGAGACTCGTTAAGAATGTTCCAAGCGTCTTCGATGGGTAAGTTAAAGGCCTTATGGCCTACGATGTCTCGACCACAGAAGAAGTAGTGGTTTTCTACTCGATTACGTTTGAGCTCACGCTGCATAATGCGCAGGGCGTCGGGATCATTATTGATGCCCTTAATAAGTGGCGCCTGGTTGTCGATGTTAAGCCAGTTACGGCTGCCCAATGCATGAATTGCCCTTTGTGTGCTTGGTACCCACGTCAATCCTCCGTCAGGATGATCAATGTAATTGCCGTTGGCATCTTTTTGTAGAAATTCATCAGGGTGATTGAAATGCACCATAAAGCGCAGCTTTGTTTCTGGATAAGTAGCATGAAACTTATCCAGCATGTCGAAGAAGCTTTCGTCAAAGCGATCTGGGAAAAAGGCTAATTCTTTAGTGCCTATACGTATTGATTCGATACCTGTTTCTGCAAGTGCCGAAAACCAAGCGGCAATGTTCTTATTGCCCAACACCATGGGATCGCCGCCAGACATGAGGATTTCTCTGAGTTTTTCGCGTCCAGTGATGGGGTGCCGGCCGCCGCCTTCGGCAACTTCAGTATTATGCTGTTTGATGTAATTAACTAATTCGGGTATTTGCGCCAAGCCTTTTGGGGCTATGGTGCCATCGGGGCGTGCAACATCTTTTTTGGCGATGAGTTCCTCTCTGTAGCAAAAGCGGCAATGGGCAGAGCAGGTAGAGGCTACATAGATGAGGCCAAGTTCATATTTGTGTATGAGACCTTCGATGGGGCTATAGTCCATTTGTTTGCCTGGATCTGATGCACCGTCTAAATCAAAAGTTTCTTTTGGGCTGGCTTTAACCAGCACCTGAATAGGTTGGCTGTTTTTGGCCAGTTCAAAATAGTGGCGAGTCATTTTAACCGGCATGCGGGATTCCACATCGCGGGTGGTGTTTTTAAGCGCTACCAATTCGGCTATTTCTGCTTCGCTATAAAAGCCCTTCATATCTTCGGGCACTTTACCTTGAATAAACTTCTTTAAACCGGTCACTACTTGGCGGTCATATTTAGCGTTGTCTACGGAATCCAAAAATGCCTGTGACTTGGCGGACGGTTGGTATGTGTCTGTAGTGGTCATAATGTAGGCCTGTGGGTAAGGTTGCTCGAATAGCGCAGCTGTAAGGGCTCGTGCAAACCATTATTGACCTTGTCTGTAAGGGCGGCAATCGACTTATCCTCACACCAGCATTGCTAAATGGAATGGCTGTGGTTGAATTAACTTAGCTTTGGATTTGTTGAAGCACGTCATTTAATGATGGTTGTTGGATTGTTAAAGCTGGCTTAGTTAGAATGTCTACTCAAATTAATTTTACCCATTGCTAAACGTTATGATTAACCCACGTCGACTGCTCCCAAGTATTAGCATGCTTATGGCGTTTGATGCAGCTGCACGGAGTGGCAGTTTCACCACCGCCGCTAAAGAACTCAGCCTCACGCAAGGAGCTGTGAGTAAACAAATTAATAGTTTGGAGGCCCTGCTGGGTGTAAAACTATTTGTTCGTTTGCACCAAGCGGTTGAACTCACTGACTCTGGCAAAGTTTACGCTCAAGAAATACTAACCGCCTTAGACCACATTCGTGCCGCGTCCTTCAGAGTGATTAGCAGCCCTCAAGGCGGTATGCTCAATGTTGCGGTACTGCCTACCTTTGGTACACGATGGCTTATGCCGCGGTTGCCTAGTTTTTTAAAAGCATACCCAGATATCACTTTAAATTTTATGACACGGCTGTCGTCGTTTGATTTTCGAACAGAGGATATACACGCGGCGGTTCACTTTGGTGCCGATGACTGGCCGGGTACCGAATCGACTTACCTTATGGGGGAAACTGTGGTGCCTTTGTGCTCGCCGCAGTTTAAGGCGGAGTATGGGGTAAGGGTTGCTTCAGACCTGGCTCGGGTCCCTTTGCTACACATCAGCAGCCGTAGTGGTGCTTGGCAACAATGGTTTTTAGCCCAAAACATGGGCCCCCAAAACTCTCGAGGCATGGTATTTGAAGAATTCTTAACCGCAGCACAAGCTGCGGTGGCAGGTACTGGCGCAGTTCTGTTGCCTGAGTTCTTGGTAAATCATGAATTGGAACGTGGGGAGCTCGTTGCAATCGACACCCAGCCCATTAAAAGTGATTATGGTTATTACCTGGTAGTACCTCAACAACAGGCACACTATGCCCCTGGTATTTTGTTTAAAGAGTGGCTATTGGACCAAGTTGGCGATGCCTAAGTCCCGGAATATGCGTAGTGAGCTACCTTTTTTGAATTTATTTTTAGGCTGTGATTTAAAAAAATATGAGTTAAAAAACAATTTGTTAGGGCGTTTTTTAATTATAAAAACCTAATGGTTTTTGGGTTCCTACAAAATAAATTGAAGCTAAACTACTTGTCAGCGAGAATAAAGGGCGTATGCTACTTAAATAGTCGAATAAGTAAATACGACTTTTCGGTCCTGCGTTGAGCGGTTTAGACGCTGTTGGCCATATATTTTTAGTTGGAGGAATCAATGAATAATTTTAATAAAAAACTTCTCAAAACTTTATCTGTATCAGCACTTGGTTTGGTTTTAGCATCAGGTGCGGCACACGCTGAGAATCTAAAAATGTTGACTGCATGGGGTGGCAACCATTCAGGCACGGCCAACATGGCTTATGGCTACAACGACTTAGTATCCAGCTTGTCCTCAGGGGACATCAATATTAAACCCTTTGGCCCAGAGGTAGTGCCCGCAGGTAAGCAGTTGCAACCTGTGTCGGCGGGTGTTTTTGATATTATTTATACCCACGGTTTGTACCATACAGGTACCACGGGTATAGGCGCAGCTGTCGATGCAGTTGCCGGCGATGTAGATAAGCGTCGATCTTCAGGTATTTGGGAGTGGGTAGACAACCATTATCAAACTACACAAAATCTTAAAATTCTTTCCATACCTACGGCCACTACGGGCTTTCGCTTTTTCTTAAAAGAGCCAATGGATGCAGGGTCTAAGCTAAATGGTAAGAAGATTCGCGCGTTGCCGTCCTACAATAAAATTGTAGGTTCACTGGGTGGCACGGCGGTAATAATTCCTTTTGGCGAGCTATATTCAGCGACTGAAAAAGGCGTTATTGATGGACTTGTATGGCCAAGTGTAGGCGCTGTTGGATTTAAATTCCACGAAGTTGCCCCGTACCTTGCTGAACCCGCTTTTGGTACGGTTTCATATTTAATCATGATGAACTTGGATAAGTTTAATTCTCTTGACGCTGACGCTCAGAAGATTTTGCTAGATGCAGGTTACGAATTGGAGAAGAATACCATTGGTATATTTAACGAGTTGCTGAAGGTAGAAACTGCAGCCATGGAAGCTGCGGGTGCAAAAACCACTTCGATTGGCTACACTCTAGACGAAGCCAACGCTTTGTTTGCAGCACGGGCAATGGAAGTAGCCGTGGAAAACACCGGTGCAACGGGTGAAGCCTTCCGTGACTTTGTTAAATCCAAAGGCATGTAAAAGGTATTAACCTGAAAGCCGTCTTATGGTGACATAGGACGGCTTTCATTTTTCTGAGGAAAGTACCCATGTCGTCTTTTATATCCAAACTTTATAGCATCCAGGATGTCATCACCAAGATGTCTGCAACCTTTGCTGCTATAGGGCTAGGGTCAATTGTTACCGCCTATGTGTATGAAGTGGTAACACGTTACTTTTTCAATTCACCTACGGCCTGGGTTAGTGACTATGTGTCTTACGCCCTAGCCGCGTCGGTGTTTTTAGCACTGCCTAAAGTGACGCAAGACAAGCAACACGTTGCAGTCACTATTCTTGTGGATATCATGCCTACTAAATGGGCAAATATTATATATACCATCATTAGTTTGATTGGTTTTTTATGTTTGAGCTTTGCCGCTTATGTGAGCGCGATGGAAAACTGGCGTCAATACACTAAAGGTATTGAAACCTTAGCAATTATTCCTATACCCCAATGGTGGGTATCTATCTTTATTACCTTTGGGCTCTTCTGGAGTTCACTCTACTTGTTGCGTTATGCGAATCCAGTTCATCGTGTTAATAGCAACCTGATTATGGAAAACTGATTATGGAATGGTATACAACCTTATTGGCAGGTATCGCCATTCTCTTTGTCTTATTTCTGTCAGGCGCGCCGGTTTTTCTGGCTTTCTTGGCGGCCATCCTAGTAGGTGTTTACGTCATTATAGGCCCCTACGGCTTTCCCATGTTTGCCAACAGCGTTTTGGACACGGTCTCCATCACCTCATTAGCATCCATACCCCTGTTTATCCTTATGGGTGAATTGTTATTTAGATCCGGCACCATGGACGTTCTTTTTGACTCTATTGATAAATTGGTGGGGCGCATGCGCGGTCGCCAGTATGTATTAGTTGTGGTTTTATCGGCAGTGTTTGGTGCTTTATCAGGTGTCGCAATGGCAGTCGCTGCCATGCTCGGACGGGCGATAATGCCGGGTATGAAAGCCCGCGGTTACGACGGCAGCATCGCTGCAGGCTTAATTGTTGGGGGCGCGAGCCTTGCGCCTATCATTCCGCCTAGTCTGTTGGCTATTATCGTGGGTTCTATTGCCGACGTATCGATTGCTAAATTGCTCATTGCAGGTGTCATCCCAGGCCTCTTTATAGGGGGCATTTTTTTAGTCTACGTTTTTATTCGAATTTCCATTAATAGCAAGCTAGCGCCGTCCACCACCGACGGCGAGCGCGGCACTGTGACCTTAAATGAAAAAGTGGTTGCAGTGCTGCGTACACTGCCGTTTATTATCGTCATTTTTTCGGTTATGGGCTTCATTATGCTGGGCATTGCGACGCCATCGGAATCTGCCGCCACTGGCGTGGTAGGCGCGCTCATCACTGCTGCGATTTACCGTAACCTAAGTTACAAAATGATTTGGGATTCAATCGTCGCTGCCATCACAATATCGGCAATGATATTGGTCATTATGGCCATGTCAAAAATGTTCACCCAATTATTAGCCTTTACTGGTGCCACCAGTGAGCTGGTGGAATTGGTAGCAAATTTGGGCTATTCCCCCATCATGATGTTGTTTATTTTATTAGCTGTGCCATTTGTGCTGTGTATGTTTATCGACACCATTGCAGTGATATTGCTCACCATACCGATATATCAGCCTGTAGTGGATAGTTTAGGTTTTGACCCTGTTTGGTTTTGGCTATTATTCTTAGTCAACATCACTCTGGGCGCCATTACTCCGCCCTTTGGCTACACCTTATTCGCGTTTAAGGCAGTGGTGCCGGACATGACGATCAGTGAGGTGTACAAAGCCACATGGCCCTTTGTGATTTTGTTTTTAGTGGGTATTGTTTCGATTGTAGCCTTCCCAGGCATTGCCACCTGGCTACCTAATCTAATTGGGTGAGCAGCAGGCAAAAAAACCAGGGCGTAGGCCCTGGTTAATTACCATCTTAGGAGTGTTAGGTGTTAGCTTGCTTGCTCTAAGCGAGCAAAAGAACATTGCTTACGTTCAGGCTTAGCGTCGGCATATAAGGTAGTGCGCTGTCGAGAAGGACGATTAACTTTGGCTAACAAAATTTCCATAGCGTAGGGTGTCATTTCTTGGCCGTGTTCGGCACCAGCTGAACGTGTGATTGTTTCGTCCATTAGGGTGCCGCCAATATCATTTACGCCGGCTCTTAGACAGGCAGCCACCCCTTCTGGCCCCAATTTAACCCATGATGCCTGAATATTAAGAATCTCAGGACTTAGCACTAAACGGCTAACCGCATGCATTAAAATCGCTTCGCGCCATGTGGGGCCAACACGGGAGTGACCTTTAAGGTACATAGGCGCTTCCATATGTACAAAAGGCAACGGTACCAACTCCGTAAAGCCACCTGTTTTCTGTTGCTGTTGGCGTAATTTAAGCAAATGATTTGCCCAGTGCATCGGTTGTTCTATGTGCCCATACATGATGGTGGCAGTGGTCGGAATACCGCGTCGATGGGCGCTATTTACGACATCGAACCATTGTTGCGTATTGACTTTATCGGCGCACAATTTAGCTCGGATTCGGTCGTCAAGAATTTCGGCAGCGGTACCGGGTAAGCTGCCTAGTCCTGCATCTGCAAGTTGCCCTAAAAAGTGATCTACGGATACGCCTAAGGTATTGGCACCTTGGAATATTTCCAGCGGCGAAAATGCATGCACGTGCATATCGGGTACACGATTCTTGATGGCACTAAGAATATTAAGGTAGGTTTGGCCAGTGTAAGAGGGGTGAATGCCACCTTGTAAACACACTTCGACTGCACCTCGGTTCCACGCCTCAAGCGCCCGGTCGGCAACTATTTCCGGGTCTAAGTTATAGGGCTTGCCTCTTAGTTCTTCGTGCTTTTTCCCCTTTGCAAAGGCACAAAATTTACAACCGTAGCTACAAATGTTGGTGTAATTAATGTTGCGTGTCACCACATAGCTTACCGTGTCGCCACAGAGCTTCTGACGCACTGAATCTGCAGCTTGTAGCACAGGTTCAACTTCGCCGTCACGGGCGGCAAATAGCCGCTCAACTTCTGCATGAGTTAAGCCTAGTCCGTCTGTCGCGCGGCTTAGTACTCGGTCTAGAGACAGGTCTTTAACGAACCCAGGCGTGGTCACAATGGCTGGGATCTGCTGATCACCTGCGCCAGCAATCCAACTGTTTTCACGTACCAAACCGTGCGCATCTATGGCGGAACGTACGGGTTTTTGAAATGGTTTGTGTAACCAAACATCGGCTTGATGTGCATATGCAGGATAAACACCTAAACGCTCAACTAACAGCTTGTTGCAGTCGGCGCTGTCTAGAGCCAGCTTATCGAGTTGCGGCCATGGGGCTTCAGGATTTACATGATCTGGGGTCACTGGGGACACGCCGCCCCAATCGTTGATGCCAGCAGCTACTAGGTCTGCACAGGCGCCGGCAGATAAATTTGGTGGTGCTTGAATCGACATTTCTGCGCCAAATATAATACGCGCTACGGCTATGCTCCAGCATAATTCAGCCAAGTCGGGTTCCGGATGTAACGCCATTTTCGTATCGGTTTTTGCACGAAAATTTTGCACGATAATTTCTTGAATATGACCATGTTCGTCATGTAGGTGGCGTAATGCCAGAAAACTTTCAATACGTTCTTGGCGGGTTTCACCAATGCCTATCAATATGCCGCTCGTAAACGGAACCTTTTGACGACCAGCCTCCGCAATGGTAGCAAGGCGCACTTCGGGTAGTTTGTCTGGTGACCCATAGTGACAACCACCTTTTTCACTTAAACGAGTTGATGAAGTTTCAAGCATGATGCCCATCGACACCGACACCTCGCGCAGCATGCTCATTTCGTTTGCCGACATGGTCCCCGGGTTTAAGTGGGGTAATAAACCTGTTTCTTCAAACACCAAACGCGCCATGGCCGCTAGATATTCTAAGGTAGTGGAATAGCCCATTTCTTTGAGTGCTTCACGGGCTTCGCGGTATCTTAACTCAGGCTTATCACCTAAGGTAAAGAGTGCTTCTTTACACCCAGAAGCCTGGCCGGCTCTGGCTATTTTGAGTACTTGGTCTGGCGTTAAGTAAGGTTGATCTAGACGTTTAGGTGCTTTGGCGAATGTACAATAATGGCATACATCGCGGCACAACTGTGTGAGTGGAATGAAGACTTTACGGGAATAACTCAGGTTACGTCCGTGGCCATAGTCCCTTAGGTCTGTGGCTCGCTTAAACAGTGTTTCTGGGGCGTGTTGAAGCAGTGATAACGCCTCTGCGTTAGCAATACGACTGCCGCTATGTGAAATCTTTATTGGTGCGTTCATGCTGCCCCCTGGTTAAGAAGTTGAGGCTCAAAGTGTTGGCCTAACTGTTGTAAAAACTGGTGTGTAGCACCTTGATGGGTCTGGCTAATCAGTTGTTCTAAGTCGGCAGGAGTATCAATATCTAACCCTAACCCAGCGCTCGGTATTTTTTCTACATTAATCCCTTTGGCTTTAGCCGTGCATAGGTAGCTGGTGAAACTGCGTGCACCAAAATCAGGTTCCATCAGGGTAGCCCGAGATAAGAACAGACCATTGGTGCCTTGCTTTTCTCGGTCTGGCGCGATGCGAATCAGTTCATGTTGACCCTTGTTCGGACGGATCAGCTGAAGAATTTCCTCGGCACTAGCAAGGGGCACGTCTCCAGGAATAACCGCCACGGGGCCACTGGTAAACCGTTTGAACCCAAAAGCGACGGCTTGGTTATAACCTTGGGATTTGTGTTCGTTAATCATTTGAACACCACACATTTGAGCCACGCGAAATACTTGTGGGTTGCTGGCGAGCACCCACACAGTACAAGACTCCAAACTTGATAATGTCCATAATAAGTCCTCCAACATGGCCAGAACTAAACCCGCACGTTGCTCCCGACTGAGGGTGCCAGCAAGTCGTTGCTTGGCTTGAGCAAGATCTTTGATGGGAACGATAATGTTAATCATTGTTGTATTTTCCCCTTCAACTGTTGTGCAAAATCGACACAAATTTGGGCCAAATCGATACGGCTGTTCAAATCATGCATGATGGTGGGTGCAACTCGAACGGATATTCCCAGAGCTTCTATAGCGGATGTATATTTATCGTCTTGATGGTCAATAACCAACCCATGGATCACGCCTTGGTAGTGTTCTGCAATGGCTAAGGCTGATACATCCAACCCTAGTTCAAACATCATCTTAGCGGCCGGACCCTTAATTGCATTACCACCTACAATTGGTGAAACGGCCACTATAGGGGATTGGATTTGTTGTAATTTTTGTAGCAATTTAGGTAGCTTAAGTATTGGATCGATACTCACGTATGGGTTGGAGGGGGCAATAATTATCGCCTTGGGTTGGTTTTCGAGCGATTGTACAAGCTGCGGGTTTATCTGCGCCTCAGACAAACCTCGAAAGCTAAAGCCAGTGACTTCTGGTGCACATTGCTCGCGCACAAAATAGTGCTGAAAATCGAGATGCCCCGTTGTAGTCATCACCTGAGTTGCAACGCAGTCGTCAGTCATGGGTAATAGTGTAAGTTCAATACCCATGGTTTTGGCAAGTGATTGTGTGACCTGAGTGAGCGTCTTTCCATCTGCCAGAGCTTGCGTGCGTATCAAATGTAGCGCTAGGTCGGTATCACCTAAGTTAAACCAACCGTCGCCTCCGAGCTCTTGTAACGCCTGCATAAAGCGCCAGCTTTCATCAGATCGCCCCCAGCCTTTTTGTTGATCAGACAGACCCGACAATGTGTACAGAGCTGTATCGGTATCAGGGCAAATACGTAATCCATAGTGATCAAAATCATCCCCTGTATTGGTGACTACTGTGAGTTGTTCTGGTGCAAGTATATGGCTCATGCCTAACACAAGTTTAGCACCACCGACGCCACCAGAAAGAACGATGGTTTGGTTATTGTTCATCGGAATAAGTCCTCTTTGATGTCGCGCACAAGGTCAGATGCCGGGCAATGCACAGGCTGGTCCTTAGATGGAAATGTAAGACCTTTAATCAAAACAATCGGCCTGCCTTCTTCAGCTTGACCTTGTAATAGGGAAGCGGCCCCAGCGATCTCGTCGGCCACGGCCTGTTGGCTGGTAAGCAGCTCTCTACCGAACAGATCACGATCGCCGCGACGGTCCCATAGGCTAGGTAGTCCAGCAGCCCCTATGGCAACGCCTGTAGTGCCCAGTCGCCATGGCCGACCAAAGCTGTCATTAATAACGACGGCAACGTCAACACCTAAGCTTTCATACAATCCATTACGCAAGATTTCACATGAGGAGTCAGGATCTTTGGGTAGCAGCAAGATGTTATCTTGGCCTTGCTTGGAGTCAACATTAGACGCATCAATGCCAGCGTTCGCCATCACCCAGCCACGCAAGTGTTGGGTGATTAACACCCCTTTCACTTGGCGAATTAAGGCTTGGCTTTGGGATAAAATAACGTCGACTAAACGTGGGTCTTTATCAACTTTTTTAGCCACCGCTTGAGCTTCAGCGCTAGGCTTCACCTGATTTAGGTCTACTAGGCAACCTTCTGATTTAGAAACGATTTTCTGGGCCAGCACAAGTACGTCACCGTTTTCAAGGCTAACGTTGTTGTCAGACAAAGCAGTTTCTACAATCTGTTGTAGGTCGTCGCCGGGAGAGACCATTGGAACGCCTTCCATGGCCTGAATAATTAATTGAGAAACCACGAGTTTGCTCCTATTTAGGCGCTGGCTGGAGTGCCGGTTATACGTATGCCCGCGCCTTCTATTTTATAACTGCCGTTAATAAAGATAAGCAAGGATGTGAGTGCTTCGGCTACCGCAGAATTGTCAATGCGGCCACCATGCCAGGCTTTCATGCTGGCATCGTTGGCAAGTTCTACAACTTGTGCCCGAGCTTCTGCGTCATTGCCACAAACCAGCACGTCGCAATCTATATCATGGCCTAAATCCGCTAGGTGTGCAGCCGCTACATTCTGAAATGCAGACACTACTTTGACCGCATCGCCTAAACTAGCCTGCAGTGCCTTGGCTACGGAGCCACCTTCTGGAAGTTGTACCGTACGAACTTTTGGAGGCCTTAAAGGCACGGTCACATCAACTAGAATTTTACCTTCCAAATGGCATTGTACAGATTCTATTGTTGCTGCATGGTTAGCGTAGGGTACAGTAATAACGACTAACTCTGCACTAGCGGCGGCGGCTTCATTGCTCATTCCAGTAATGGGATGGTCCACTTTTTGGCTCAGCTTTTGGGTTAGCTCTGCGGCCACTTCGGTGGCGCGCGCGCCGTCTCTAGAACCCACTGTGACTTGATGGCCTGCTTGTGCCCAACGAAGGGCTAACCCCGAACCTAAAGCGCCTGTTCCGCCTAGGATGGCGATGTGTTTATGTTGTATTTGTGTCATGGTCTGCTGCTCCTGCTAAGTGTTACTGGGGCGGATTGCATAACAAGCACGGCCCGTAACTACTGCTTCTTGTTCTTGGTTACGTATGGTCACTTCTACAAAGCCAACAGTGCGGCCTGATCTGGTCACTTTTGCTGTTGCAGTAAGGGTATCCGCAACGGCTAGCCGCAAAAAATCGGTACTAAAATTGAGCGTTAGCAGGGGGCCTTTTGCCACTAGCATTAGGGCATAACAACCGGCGATATCTACCAATGAAGCGAGTACGCCGCCGTGCCAGTGGTTGGTTCCAGGTTGTCGTTCAAATTGGGGACACATGGAAACCCGCAATTTAACTTCAAGCTGATCGTTATCAACTGCTAATACTTCTGGTTTAAACAGTTGATGAAATAACGACTGATCAATCCGGTGCTGAATGTCAGCTACGCCAAGGTGGTTGTGATTGGCCATAGGTTACACCGACTGCATGTTTTGTAACGCGGGCAAAATTTCTTCAGCAAATTTCGCAACATGCTCCATACGTTCTTCTTCGGGCATCACTAAGGCTACAATAATGTGGTTGGTGCCGGCAGCAACATAGTCACTGAGGTTTTCTATAATTCGATCAGCTGGGCCGTAGGCGCAATATTTATCAACAATCTTTTCAAACGGCATGTTGAAGCGATAACTGAGCTGCTCAATGGCTCGATTGCGCGCTTCTTGAACATCGTCGTGCATGCTCACGTACATAAAGGTGGTAAAGGCAAAGTCGTCCTCCAATTCGCGGCCTATGTCATCAGCAAAGCCCTTCACTTTAACAATAGATTCGGCAACTTGCTCTGCTGTATACATGTATGGCTGCCAACCGTTTCCGTACTTTGCAGCTCGCTTCATGGCAGGATCACTGCGGCCGCAAACCCACAGTGGTGGACCACCTTCTTGGTGAGGCGTAGGCAACATATCAACGTCTTTTAACTGGAATATTTTCCCATCATAGTCAAAGGTGTCGCCAGACCAATACTTTCGCATGATTTCAATGCCTTCGTTAGCTCGAACACCGCGCTCGTTCATGGGGATGCCACAGGCCTCAAATTCACGGGGGTAATCACCGCCAATACCTACCGATGCGATAAGTCGGCCCTTAGATAAAACGTCTATAGAGGTTAACTCTTTGGCGATCATCGTTGGATGACGTAACGGTAAAATTAAGGTTGATGGTAGTAGTTTGATTTTCTTGGTGACGGCAGCAGCGTAGGCCAACACGGTCACAGTGTCTAATATTGGACGGAAGAAAAGGATGTGCTCACCGGTAGTGAGTATATCGAATCCGTGGTCTTCTACTTGGGTAATTTGTTCTGGTTCCCATACATCACCATCGATGTGAAAACCAACTTGTATATTAGCCATAGTTGCAGCTCCATCAATTATTGCGCGCCGGACGCACCTTGTTTTTTAATAATATTCCACACTAGGTCTTCTAAATCGCCGCGTTTCACCTTGCCAATAGGCGACAAAGGAATGGCTTCAATGTGAGTAATCATTTCTGGCCATTTAGCTTTGTCCAAACCAATGCTGTGGCAGTGAGATCGCAAAGTGTCTAGAGTGGTATCCTTGGTTGCAACCACCACGGCGGCCAAACGCGAGCCCAATCGTTCATCGGGATACCCGACAATACAAACGTCGGTGACTTGGTCGTGACCCAGCAGTACATTCTCAATTTCTAACGGAGAAATATTCTCACCGCCGCGCAGAATAATGTCTCTAGCGCGGCCAATCATCTTAATGTACCCGTCTTCTCGTTGATCACAGGCATCGCCGGTTTCATACCAACCATCAGCATGTAAACGTTGGTCTGGGTCACCGCTCCAATAACCCAGCATCATTTGCTGAGGGTTATGTAGTTGTAATTCGCCACTCACAACCCGTGTTTGTGTGCCAGGCATGGAAATACCATCGGTATTGAGGCGTATGTCTAAGTCGGCATCTAAGGGAACAGCCGTCACCGCACCGGCTTCGGAAGTGCCAAAATAGGACCATACTTGGCAGTTAGGTAAGGCGTCTAGCCCACGCCGAACTAGTGACCGGGGCACTGGTGCGCCAGCAGACGGAAAAAATCGTAGGCTCTTAAATTGCTCTGCACCATGCTTTTCTGCGTAGGTTACGGCATCTACCAAATAGGGTGTTGGGGCCACGGTGAATACACACTGATAACGGTCAATGAGGTCTGCTGCGACTTCTATTTTCCAGCGTGGAATTAGTACCATGATCGAATTCAACATTAAACACATGCGTACGCCGAATAATAAGGACACCGCATGGCCTACTGGAGAAGTGACCAAAACGGGGTCGTTTTCTGTTAGTTCAAAATGTTCAGCAAATACTTGTGTCTGTCGCTCCCAGCTTGCGCCGGTGTGCATCGCTGCTTTAGGTGTGCCCGTAGTACCGGAAGTACAGGCCAACCAAGCTACCTTGTCGGCACTGAGAGGAGTGGGTTCGGCTGGGCCCATAGGCGCCGTTTCATGTTCACGAAAGCGGCGCTCGCCAAGCTGATCAAACAGGGTATTATCACCTACAAGGTGCTCAGTAATGACTACAACCTGAGCATCCAAAACCTCGGCAAGTTCGGTAATGCTGGTGCCTGCGGACCAAGGTAAATTTACCAAAATGGCACCACACAATCGTACTGCGAGATAATCAACCACAAACTCAATGACATTAGGACGCGCAATAATTACACGGCTGCCAGGTGTAACACCTTGGGCAATAAACTGCCCAGCCCTTAACCTTGACTGATGTATCAGCTGGGCACAGGTAATGGTGCGCTCAGGTTCGACTACCGCCAAAGAATCGGGATCTCTCGAAGTTAGACGAGACCATTCGTCAGCAGCATAGTCTAAATGGTGTGGTTGAGTGTTGTTTTTATTAGCCATGGCCCACTCCTAGATTTTTTTTAGTTTACTGACCAAGTCAGCGATATCATCGTCAGACAGACCATCGAACCAGCTTTCATCGATTTGTAATCGGTCAACACGGCCCCCAAAACGTTTCTTCAAGGCGGCTGGCAATTCTTCAGGTGTGGCTACAACTGCATAGGCTTTTAGCATTTCGTCAGAAACCAAGCTCCCCATCTCTTCCCACTTTTGCTCTCGGGCCATGGAGATAAAGTCCGATAGGTTTACATCCCAACCGTGGAGGTCGAGCATCTTTTCGTATTCAGGCGTAGACGCATACAGTGCGACACGTTGCTTGAGGCCTTTACGAACGCGTTCTAAGCCCTCTTCGGTGTTGGCACAGCCGATGAACCCGTAACTACCTAAATCCAAGTCGGCTAATGTGCGGCCGGCTTTTTTGGCACCTATTTCAAGATTGGGAATCATGACTTCTTCAAACCACTTGTCAGTAATAGGGTCGCCTGGTAAATGGCCATCCGCTAACTCTCCACACAGTTGGCACATAAGCCTGTTGATTGCTGCCAAATATATGGGCGGGCGCTTAACGTCTAAGGGGCCTGGGTTGTAGTATGGGATCATTAGGTCAAATTCGTAATATTCACCTTGATAGTCAAGGCGAGTACCATCTTGCCAGCAATCCCAAATAGCGTGAAGAGCTTGAATATAGTCACGCATACGCTTAACCGGCGGCAAGTGTTCCATACCAAAACGGCGGGTTAGGTGGGCTTTAATTTGTGTACCGATACCAAGTTGGAAGCGCCCTTTGGACATAGACTGTATAGACCAAGCATCGTAAGCTGTCGCCATAGGGCTACGAGGAAAAGCAACAAATACACCTGTAAGTAAGTTGAGTTTTTCGGTGGTCATTGCACCCGCAACGGCTGACAGTGTGGGTGGTACGGTTAGCTCCAACAAAGTGCTACCGTCATAACCTAATTTTTCTGCTCGTTCCATGGCTGTTGGCATTTGTTCGAGTTTTTTTGGTCTAACCATTGAATATACACGCACGATCTAGCCCTCTTTGAGTGTGTTTTTATAATGTGTTTCGACAAACTTCGCCGAATATTTACCGCTGTTAAAATCCTCTTGCACTGCCTCTTGTGTTCTTGCTGCCGGTGGGCCATAACCACCAGCTCCCGGTGTTTCCACTACGATTCGAGTGTCAACTGGCACCGCAACCCGGCTCGGCTTGTCATCTAAACGACGTTCACCGTCAGCATCGCGTACAAGGAATTGGCCAGAAGCACCGTCTTCGCCGCCAAATAATCCCCATGGTTGATAGCGGAAGCGCTCTCCAGCTCCGTTGAAGTCACATTCGTGACCGACGGGGGTCAGGACTCGACGCATGCCCATTCCACCTCGGTATTGGCCCGCGCCACCAGAATTGCTTACTAAACTGTACTCTTCTACGCGTAAAGGGTACTCCTGCTCTATGGATTCCACAGGCAAGTTTGATGTATTAGTGATACCCACCTGCACACCGTCTTTGCCGTCTTTAGTGGCTCGCGCGCCCATACCGCCGCCTAAGGTCTCTAGGTATAAGTAAGGCTTACCATTGCGAGGGTCTATGCCTGAAAATACAGCGGTGGTATTAGCACCATTGGCTGCGGCGATGACTTTATCGGGCAGGGCCTTGGAAAGAGCGCCTAAAACGATGTCGATGGCCCTCTGGCAAGTGTGAGCACGTGCTGCAACTGGCGCAGGGTACACTGAGTTCAATATGGTTCCAGGTGCAACACTGATATCCACCACATCTAATACACCCTGATTACTCGGGATGTCGGAGTCCAGTACTGCGATTAAGGCATAACAAACGCTAGCCTGTACCGCGTTCATGGTGGTGTTTATATTGCCGCGAACTTGTACGCTTGTACCTTCAAAATCAAGGTGAATACGGTCGTCATTAACGGTTAATTTAAGGCACAGTGGTATATCAAAGGTGTTGATGCCATCACCGTCCATAAAATCACTAAATTCATAACTGCCGTCTGGAATAGACTTGATAGCAGTACGCATTCGTACAGAAGTGCGACTGATGATGTTATCAAAGGCGGTTAATACGTTACCCAACCCGTGGGATTCCACAACTTCGGCAAAACGCCTGGAACCCAGTTTGCAAGATGCAATTTGGGCGTTATGGTCACCTCTGCGCTCTTCTTCTACACGTACATTGAGGAGTAACAAATCCATGATGTCAGTTTGTAGCTCGCCGCGATCAAATAGTTTGATGGCTGGAATTCTTAAACCTTCTTGGTAAATTTCAGACATGCCACCCGCCATGGATCCATGGACCATGCCGCCAATGTCTGCGTGGTGGGCGATGTTGCACACAAAACCGATCAAATCGCCTTTGGCAAATAGCGGCATAGCGTAGTTAATATCGGGTAGATGAGAACCACCTGCGGTGTGGGGATCGTTGGCAATAAAGATATCGCCTTCATTAATGTTACTGCCGTATTTTTCTAGCACACAGGTGGTTAAACCACCCATTGAGGCAATATGGATTGGTAATGTGAGTGCAGCCTGCACCACTAAGCGACCTTGTTTGTCTAGCAGGGCAATGGAATGATCTTTGCGCTCTTTTATATTGGTTGAGTAGGCAGAACGCATTAATGCAATAAAACACTCGTCAGCAATCGACCGAAGGCCGTTGGCAATAATTTCCAGCTGAATGGGGTCTAACTGTTCGGATGATTTGCTCATAATTAAAGCTCCGCATTAATAGTGACGATTAAATGGCCGTCTGGCGTGACGTCTGCGATGTCACCTGGGTAAATTGGGGTGGTGGTATCGAGTTGTTCGACAATCGCTGGGCCGTGTATCCGTTGGCCACTAAGTAAGGTGCTGCGGTCGTACAGATTAGTCGCCACCGAATGTTCGTCGTCAAAAAATACCGGCTGTTGAGCTCGGGCAATTGGCGCGGGCGGTGTGATGCTGGCAGCACTTCGATTTTCAAACACATGTAAACGTGCACTTGCAGATAGGCGTACGTTAACTATTTCTATGGGTGATTCCGTGCTCGCGTAGCCATAGGCAAGCTCATGCACCTCACAAAATTGGGCATGTAATACTTGCATATTAGGCAGGTCTGCTGAGGTCAATTGAGCACCCGCTACAACGGGCACGGCCAGTTCGAAGTTTTGCCCTACGTATCGTGCGTCTACTACTAATGCAACTCGGCGACCTTCTGTAGGGGCACTCTCAGATTGGAACCATAACTGGGCCTTAGCATTGAGCTGTTCTAATAATCCGGCCAATACAGTGCCGTTACTCACATCTAACTTAAAACGTGTACTTGAAACAAAGTCTTCTTTTAAGTCTGATACTAATAATCCCTGTGCACAAACGATGCCTGGTGCCGCTGGAATTACCATTTCTTTCATGCCTAACGCCACAGCAACATCACGGGCTTGTAATGGACCTGCACCACCGAAAGGCATCAATACAAAGTCTCTTGGATCGTGCCCGCGCTCTACCGAGATAGTACGAATGGTACGGACCATATTGGCAACCACAATACCTAATACACCATGGGCGGTCTTTTCAACGGTAAAGTTTAGTTGATCAGCTAAGGGTTGATATGCAGCCCGCGATAGAGCTGCATCAAGCCCCATGTCGCCGTCTAATAAGCCACGGGTGGATAAGCGCCCCAATACTAGGTTAGCGTCAGTGACTGTAGGTTGGTCACCACCTCTGTGATAACAAGCTGGGCCAGGTACTGCGCCTGCGCTAATAGGGCCTACTTTAATAAGACCATCACGATCAAACCAAGCGATAGAGCCACCACCTGCACCCACAGTCTCAACATCAACACAAGGCATTCGGATAGGGAAGCCTGCTACATCACGGTTAAATGCGAGGTCTACTTTAAAGTCGCGTATTAGAGCCACATCGGCGCTTGTGCCACCCATGTCTAAGGTGATGATGTTGTGTCTGCCGGTTTGGCTTGCAGCGTGTCCAGCACCAACGGCGCCAGCTGCAGGGCCCGATAAGGCGGTGCGAATAGGGAATTCACGGGAACGTTTAGGCGACATCAAGCCGCCGCTAGATTGGTTGATGCCCAAGCTTGCATTAGGTGCAATGGTTGCAACGCCATCCTCTAAAGTACGTATATACTGGCCTAGCACGGGTTGTAAATAGGCGTTCAAAACGGTGGTCGATAAACGTTCGTACTCACGGAATTCGGGTTGTACTTCAGACGATAATGAAACAGAGATATGGGGCGCTTTGGCGCGTAACGCTGCGGCAAATTGTTGTTCGTGTACAGGATTTCGAAAACCAAACAAAAAGCCTACCGCACAAGCTTCGGCTTCAGAAGCGATAACCGCATCAACGGCGGCATTTATTTCTGTGGGCGTGGGCTCATTAACGATTTCGCCTAATGCACCGATGCGTTCGTTGAGTTCTATGCGGTGTTCACGGTCCACTAATGGCGCTGGGTGGTCTATTTGTAAGTCGTACATGTGGGGCCTGGTTTGGCGTCCGATTTCTAACAAATCGCGAAAGCCTTTTGTGGTTACAAGTGCAACCCGACTACCCGTACGTTGAATAAGAGCGTTGGTGCCCACGGTTGTACCATGGGATATTCGTTCGATTTCTTGCATTGGAATTTTGTGTTTATTACACAAAGCATGCAAACCATTTAAGATCGCATCTGCAGGGTTTGCAGGCGTTGAAGACGTCTTACCCACATGGATCGCACCTGATGCGCTATCGGCAGCGTAGAAATCTGTGAATGTGCCACCTACATCCACTCCTATTGTCCAGCCCATTGCTTATCTCCCTTATGGCCACAGAATTAAATGGCCAAATACGTATTATTATTATTGCCCTGTAATAGATAACAGAAGTACAAAGCCTAACCTCTAATAAACGTAGTATACGCCCCATTATGAAGTTGTCAACGTCTCAGTTTTAATCTGCAGTGAGTGCATTCACCCATGATTTCGGTTAAGCTCGCCACGACTATTTCGCTGAATAAAACGACTGGGACATATCTGCAGTGATGATAAAAAGCACCAAGCCGAGGGATTACAGTAACTTATGGAGTCGTCCTGGCTATCTCATACGACGCTTGCACCAAATACAAGTGGCTATGTTTTTAGAAGAATGTGACGAATTTAATCTCACTCCAGTTCAGTTCGGTGTGTTGACAGTTTTATATGATCAAGAAACTCTCGACCAAGTCACCATTGCTAATCAACTAGGCGTGGACCGTAATACTGCAGCTGATGTAATCAGACGTCTAGAGCGAAGAGGATTGTTGGAGCGGCCTGCTAGTGTAATAGACAAACGAGCCAAACTAGCGCGAATTAATGACTCAGGACGTGAATTGGTGGACGCGGTTCATCCGCATATGGTTTCGGCACAGCAAAAATTAACACGTACATTGACCGATAAAGAGCATAATCAACTGATGCAACTTATGGGTAAGGTTATTTTAGATAATAACGAGGCTAGCCGCTCTACGTGGAAGCTTAATACGGAAGGCACCTAGGCTATATTTTAATTAGCAGGTTCAATTACTACACCCTTCACATTCATGCTCAGCCAATAGCTTGTCTATAGTGCTTAGAGCCAGGGCTTTAGTAGCAAAAATGTGACGTTTGCCAATGGCACTGAGGTGGCCGTTGCGGATGATGGGTTTGATCACTCGCCCATTTGGGTTGCATATGTACAATCCGCCACCGAGCGCGGTGAGGCGTTTTGCTTCGTTGGCTAACAATTCCGTACCTGCCAAATCAATAAAGTTAATACCGCTGGCCACAATCAACACGTGTTTTTGCGGTATAGACATGAGTGTGGATTGCACATAGTCCACCGCCCCAAAAAATAGTGAGCCGTTGATGCGAATGATTTTTAATTTCTCGCATTCAGGTAGGCCTGAACGTTGTGCAGAAACAAGTTTTTTATCACCAGTGCTACGAGCTAAAGCAGTAATAGTGGGTTTGGATGTGCGACGTAAATACAACACCAATGAAAGTAGCACGCCTAAGTAGATAGCAAATTCCATGGGTAATAATAAAGTGGCACCAAAGGTGACACCAAACACCATGGCTTCGTTTTTACCAGCGCGATAGATGATGTTGATGTGATGCCAATCGATCAGATTCCACGCCACAATCAGCAAGATGGCCGCCATGCTGGGCAAGGTAATGAAACCAGCCAAGGGTGCAAACAGCAACACAATAAGGGCTAAAAATACGGCTGCGAATAGTGCGGCTAAGGGGCTGGTAGCACCCGCTTCGTAGTTTACGCCGGTACGAGTAAAAGACCCTGACGTGGCGTAGCTGGAGCTGAAGCTGCCGATGATGTTGGAAAAAGATTGACCGATGAATTCTTGATTACCGTCAATACGCTGGCCAGAACGAGTCGCGACAGAGCGCGCAATAGATACGGCCTCAACCAAACCCAATAGACCTAAAGCCATAGCCCCCGGAGCGAGCTCCCGCAGTATGTCCCAATCCATCAGCGGTACCGATAAAGGCGGCAGTTGCGAGGGTATTTCGCCAACTAAGGCGATGCTTGCTGCAGCCTCCCACGGTGTTAGCAACAATAATTGAGTAGCAATGCTTCCGATAACCATGGCGATCAGCATGTTGGGCCACTTTTTACGCCAGCGTTTGACACCAATAAGGGTGGCCAAGGTGATGAACGTAATCACTAAACTAGGTAAGTGAGTGGTGGCAATGTTTTGGGCGACGGCGATCCAGTTGAGGATAAAGTTACCGCTGGTTGCCAAGTCTAAACCCAGGGCATTTTTGATTTGGCTGGTGGCGATGACCACCGCTGCACCCGAGGTAAAACCAACAACTACAGAATGCGAGACAAAATTAACCAAAGTACCCATACGCGCAAGGGATAACACTAACTGAAACAGGCCAGCCATTAGGGTCAAACTAAGCACTAGGGCAATGTAACTGGCAGAACCCACTTCTGCCAACGGGCTTATGGTGGTGAATACGACGATGGACAGGGCCGCTGTTGGGCCAGAAATGAGGTGCCAAGATGAACCAAATAAAGCGGCGATAATGGCGGGTACGATGGCGGCATACAAGCCGTATTCGGGTGGTAAACCCGCAATTAAAGCATAAGCCACGCCTTGTGGCAGCACGATGATAGCGCCCGTTAGGCCTGCCAAGGCATCCTGCCGAGCACTGGTAAGGGTCGTCTGTTTAGCCCATCCTAAAAACGGCAGTAGCCTTAACAAAAAGTGAATGGTTCTAGCAGACATGCGTTGGTCCAATGCAATGAGATAAGAGGTGTACATCCATTGTAAAGCAAAAACCTAGCCTTGGGTGGGGCCAGTTTTGGCTCAACAATGGGTTGTTATGCCTTGCTTAAGGTCCTTAATGGCGGCGCCGTGACCACACTACGATTGAACCACCAGCCAAATGCCCCGATTAATAACATGCCGATAAACGGTGTAGCCACCCATAGGGGCCAATGCAATTGTGCGGGCATTTGGAATAGTTGGTATTGCAGTAGCGCAACTAAGGCTTCGGCGCTTAGGCCAGCGATTAAACCGGCCACCAAACCAAGGCTAGCGTACTCGACCAAAATAATTTTTCTAATCAACGATTTACTGGCGCCCAGAGTGCGTAAGATAGCACTTTCATGACGCCGTTCATCAATGCTTGCCTGAATGCTAGCGATTAATACCAGCAGCCCTGCACCCAATACCATCACCAATATACTTTCTACGGCTAGGGACAGTTGACCCACCACTTTTTGTACTTGTTGAAGTATTTGGTCCACATCGAGCATAGAGATGGTGGGCTGTTGTCGTAACAAGGGGCCGAGTTTATTACGATCTCCTTGGGCGATGTAAATGCTGGCCATGTAACTGACGCTACTGGCGTCGGTTAGGGGAGCCGAAAAAACGAAAAAGAAGTTGGGCTGCATACTGCCCCAATCGACTTCTCTGAGGCTGGTCAAGGTGGCTTGTTGTTCGATACCGGCCACGTTAAAGGTGAGCTTTTGGCCTAAGGTTAAACCCATGCGTTGGGCGTAGTCGACTTCTATAGACACCTCTAGTGTCTCCAATGGGGTTGGCGTGGGTGCCCACCAGCGGCCTGCACTAATGTGATTGCCTTTGGGTAATGTTTGGGTCCAAGTGAGATTGAGTTCTCGGTCGCCTCTTGGCGTGTCAAATTTGGGCTCTATCAAACGGGCTCTAGCAATCGGAAAAAAGGTCAGTGTATCGGTGGCAAGATTCTGCTCTGCCATTGAGTCCAATAATGCGCTGCGTTGTTCTTGGTAAATATTAAATAAGAACAAGTTAGGGGTGTTTTGTTTTAGCTGTTGCTGCCAGTCATCAATCAAAAAGCTACGTACCGACACCAAGCTAAATAATAACATTAAGGCCAACCCAAAAATGGCCACCTGCAGACTATTTTGGTGACGCCGACGGGACAAGTTGGCTAATCCAAGTTTGCCTCCTTGACCTAAGTATGGCCGAAGTTTGTCGCCCAGTTTGATGAGTGATCCAGCTAACAGCCATAGTAAGGTTAAGATGACGGCCATGCCGGCGATGAGCGCTGCACTAATAAGTGCCGACTGACTGTGCCAATAAACCAAAACAATAATGGCACCAAAACCAATGGCCAGATGGCCAGGATTGGCTTTGCTGCGACTGCCTGAATTGCGTAACACCTGCGCGGGTGCAACTTTGGCTAGGCCTAGCATAGGCGGCAATACAAAGGCTAATAAACATAAAAAGCCGGTGCCAGCGCCTAATATAAAAGGCGCCATCGGCAGGCTTGACGCATCTGTTTGTATGTATTCGGAGACGAGGGCCAGTAAACCTTGGTACAAACCCCAGGCAAAAGGTAGGCTGATCAGTGTGGCGAAGGTTGCAAGCAATAACATTTGGCTAACGTAAAGTAATCGCAACTGCTTAGGTTTGAGGCCTAGGCATTTTAACAGTGCCACGTGTTTGGCTTGGCGCAGGCTATAACGTCGTGCAGACAGCGACAAAGCCACGCCTGCAAGTACCACTGCTAATGAGCCAGCGAGCAGTAAAAACTGCTCGGCCTTGTCTAGGGTGGCCGCCATGTTAGCGTTGCCATCGGTGGGTGTTTGCCACTTTTGGCCGGCTTGTAATTGAGGCGTGATTTGTTTGCGTAGTTGGTTAAGTTGGTCGGCTTCGCCTGCCAATAACCAACGATGGCTGACTCGGCTGCCTGTTTGTAGTGCCTTGGTGGCCGCTAAATCGTTGATATGCATCAGCGCCCGCGGAGCAAAACTAGCGAAGCCGTTGGCTTGGTCGGGTTCGGCGAGGAGCACTTGAGTCACGGTAAGGCTGAGTTCACCCACGTCGATCGTATCGTTGAGTTTGGCACTGAGGCTGGCCAAGAGTCGGGAATCGGGCCAAATCTCACCTTCTAGGGGGCCTTTATGGCTTGTTTGTCCGAGGCCAAATGCCTGTGTACCAACACTCAGTTCACCTTTAAGCGGATAGAGGCTCGACACCGCCTTAATGCGCGCTAGCTGCAACTCTTGTTGGGCAAACACCATGGCCTGGAATTCGCTCACATGGGCTTGTTGCAGGCCCAATTGTCGGGCTTGTTGTTGCCAAGCTGAGATTACCGCCTGATTATTGTTAAGACGTAAGTCTGCGGCGATGAGATCGGCCCCTTCGGCCACCATAGACTGCTTCACCTGGTGGGTAAATAAGCTAATGCTGGTGACGCTGGTAATGGCCAATAACAAGGCCGCAAACAATAGCGATAATTCGCCGCCGCGCCAGTCCCGCCATGCTAGCCGTGATGCGAGTTTAAGCATCAGTGGGCTCCGCCAGTTTGCCGGCCGTTAAACTAAGGCGCCTTTGGCAGCGTTGGGCGAGGGCTAAGTCGTGGGTGACGAGGACTAAGGTGGTTTGATGTTGTTGGTTTAACTCGAATAACAGGTCAATGATGCGACGGCCTGTTTCTGTGTCTAAGTTGCCGGTGGGTTCATCGGCAAATAAAATGGGTGCTTGGGCGGCAAAGGCTCGAGCAATAGCCACGCGTTGCTGCTCGCCACCAGACAGTTGATTGGGGTAGTGACCACCTCGCTCGCCTAAGCCCACATGTTGTAGGTACTTTTGTGCCACCGCTTTGGCACCGTTGCTGCCTTTCACTTCGAGGGGCAACATAATATTTTCTAAGGCGGTGAGGCTGGGTAACAGCTGAAAATTTTGGAAGATGAAGGCCACTTGGTGTTTGCGTAACTCGGCACGGCCTTCTTCGTCGAGTTGACTTAAGTCTTGCTGGGCTAAAAATAGTTGGCCATGGCTAGGGCTGTCAAGCCCTGCCATCATGCCCAGCAACGTGGTTTTTCCTGATCCAGAAGCCCCCACAATCGCCACGGACTCGCCTGCTTCTATGGTAAAGTTAATGTCTTGTAAAATGTGTAAGTCATGACCTTGTTGAGTTGGATTGGCAATGATTTGGCTAACGTTTTTGGCACCTAAAAAAGGTGTGAAATCAGGCATAATAGACCATGCTACAGTGAGTGCGAATGTCTATTAT
Source organism: uncultured Oceanospirillaceae bacterium (assembly GCA_965366045.1). Lineage (GTDB taxonomy): Bacteria > Pseudomonadota > Gammaproteobacteria > Pseudomonadales > Balneatricaceae > Njordibacter. The sequence goes on along the minus strand of CBDUDU010000016.1, from coordinate 6,736 downwards.
GGCGCTTGTAAGGTCATTAGGGGAAGTGGATGCGGCAGGTTTTCAAAATATTTACATTGTGTGTGTTAAGTCTGGGGTGGGCGTGGCAAGCGCGGCTGGTTCAGGCCGAGCAAAAAACCATGTTGGTGATGGGCGACAGTCTTAGTGCGGGTTATGGTATGTCGCTGGCGCAGGCTTGGCCGGCATTGCTGCAAACGCAGCTTAATCAAGCGTTAGGCGAACACCAATGGCAAGTGATCAACGCCAGCGTGAGTGGCGAAACCACGCAAGGCGGGGTGCGCCGGTTACCTGGGTTGTTGGCCCAATACCAACCTCAGTGGGTGTTGCTAGAACTGGGCGCCAATGACGGCTTACGCGGATACCCCATTGCTAAGATTGCGGCCAATTTAAGCCGCATGGTAGTGCAAAGTCAAACTGCAGGGGCCAAGGTGGCTGTGTTGGGTATTCAGTTGCCACCGAATTATGGCGCGCGTTATACCGGGCCATTTTTTGACCAGTATGCGCATTTGGCACAGCAACATAACACGGCCTTGGTGCCGTTTATTCTAGAGCATATTGCCATCCACCCTCACATGATGCAGGCTGATGGATTACACCCGACCCAAGCTGCTCAAACGCCCATTCTAGATAACGTGTGGCAGCATTTATCGGCCCATTGGGTTAACTAGGGCGTAAAAACCAAAAAACCCGCACGCGGCGGGTTTTTTAATAATGGATCACGCTTTAGGGTTAGTTAAACCGCAAACGCAAACTCGCTGTCGTCGTCCATACCTACGCTCATGGCAGCTTTAAGCTTCTTCATGGCGTTCTTTTCAAGCTGACGAATACGCTCGGCAGACACCTGATATTGATCAGCTAAATTATGCAAAGTCGCTTTAGAATCGCCTAACCAGCGCTGTTGTAAAATGTCACGGCTACGGGCATCCAAGTCACCCATGGCATTAGCCAAACGGGTGTTGGAATCGACTTCCCAGTCGCTGGCTTCAAGCTGGCGGGCCGGGTCGGCAGAGTGATCTTCTAAGTAATAGGCCGGTGCTTGAAAGGCGCTGTCTTCGTCGCCCTCTGGAGCATCAAACGGCGTGTCTTGCGACGCCATACGGCCTTCCATTTGCATCACTACTTTGGCATCAACACCTAAGTCTGCAGCAACGGATTGTACTTCGGCATGAGTTAACCACGCCAATTTTTTCTTTGCGCTACGTAAATTGAAAAACAACTTACGTTGGCTTTTAGTGGTGGCCACCTTAACAATGCGCCAATTACGCAAGATGTACTCGTGCATCTCGGCTTTGATCCAGTGCACTGCAAAAGACACAAGGCGCACGCCTACTTCTGGGTTAAAGCGCTTTACCGCTTTCATTAAACCGGCGTTGCCTTCTTGTACTAAATCAGCAATAGGGAGGCCGTAGCCCGAGTAGCTTTTGGCAATGTGTGCCACAAAGCGTAGGTGAGACATCACTAACTGGCGGGCGGCGTCTAAATCGTTTTGGTAGTAGAGGCGTTCGGCTAGGGCCCGTTCTTCTTCAACCGTAAGAATAGGGATGCCGCTAATTGTTTGTAGGTAAGCCTCGTGGCTTTGGCCAGGTGCTAACGCATCAATGGCTGATAATGACTGAGTCATAACTTTCTCCGTAACTTTGAGTCCGCTCTTAAATCTATTTTAAGTATGGCTGATGATTTGCCATTTTGGGGACTGTGACCGCTATTCGTGTGTTTTATTTGCTGGCGGTATCATTCTGCTAAGCATTCTAGGGTGCAACAGCGCTCTAGGCAAGGTTTTGTAGGGGTTTTTGGCCGTAAAGCTTTGTAAAGTCGTATTTAGCGGCCAATTACGCCTTATTGGGGTTCAATGAGCCGTAATTGGCGGCCTACAGTCAAACTGGCCCCTAATAAAGACAGGCCGCAACTGGTAGCCAATAACACCAGGCTGCCAACCCACCCCAAGCCTTGCAGCTGCCACTGGCTCTGATAACTTTGCGCGAGTTGTCGTAAGGGGTCATGCAAATAGCTCACGCCTAATTGAATAATGAGCCAAGCGAGCACTGCGGCAAATAAGCCTGCCCAAAATCCGGCGTACAAGAAGGGCCTGCGCAAGTAGGCGTCGGTGCCACCCACCAACTTAATCACTAAGATTTCTTGTTTACGACTTTCAATTTGTAGCCGCACCGTATTGCCAACCACTAGTAGTACGCCTAAGGCCAACAAAAAGGCGAGGCTATAAGTGACACGTTGGCTGGCTGCAAGGATGGCTTGCAGGCGATCAAGCCATGCCATATCAACCAACACTTGATCAACCAATGTTAGTTGACGCAATTGCTGAGTGAGTTGGGCCACCGCTGGTGGCGTTTGGGCCGTGTTTTCGGGGGCTATTAGCAGGGTCGCTGGCAGTGGATTGTCGGTAAGGCTGTCTAAAATGTCTGCCAAGCCGCTGCTGGTTTTGAAGTTTCCAAGGGCTTGATCTGCAGAAATGTAGGTCACTTTAGCAATGTCTGGCCATGCGAGTAATTCTTGGCTCAATAATTGACCTTGCTTGAGGGTCGCGTTAGGAACCAAAAAAACGCTCACTTGGTGCTCTTGGTTGAGCTGTGGGCCTAGGTGCTGGGCTTGGCTTAATAGTAACAGCAAGCTTGCGGGTAGGGTGAGGGCAATGGCTAAGGTGAGCCAAGTGAGTAGGTTAGCCAGCGGGCTAAGCCATAATCGCCGCCAACTTTGAAGGGCGACTTCTTTATGTTCACGTAATAAGCGTTTACCAGCGCTTTCAGGTTTGGTGCGGCTGGCATTGTGAGGCGCTTGTTTAGTCACAGCCATGCTTAGTGCCCTGCCATGGCAAACGGGCCGCTAAGGTGACCTTGTTTTAACTGAATCACTGGGTGCGGTAAGCGTTGAATTAAATCTAAATCGTGGCTCGCAATCAGCACGCTCACCCCAACCTGGTTGAACTGCTGGAACAAACGCATGACTTCCCCCGATAGGGCTGGATCTAAATTGCCTGTGGGTTCGTCTGCGAGGATTAGTTTGGGTTTGTTAACAATGGCTCGGGCAATACCAATACGTTGCTGTTCTCCACTCGATAACACACTGGGGCTGAGTTTCTCTTTATCGAGTAAACCTACTTTGTCTAGTGCGGCCCGTACACGGCGGCCAGAATCGCGTTCATTATAACCGCTTATTTTAAGGGGTAAGGCCACATTATCAAAAACGGAATAGTCTAATAACAGTTGGTGGTTTTGAAAAACGAGACCGATTTTTTGACGGTGAGCAGGCACTTGAGCGCGGCTTAACTGGCTTAAATCTTGTCGATCTACAATCACCTTGCCGCTTGATGGCCGCTCCATAAGCATGATGAGCTTCAGTAAGGTGCTCTTGCCGGCACCGGAATGGCCGGTTAAAAAGGCCATGTCACCGCGTTGTAAATGAAAGTCAGTATTCACTAACGCGGGTTTGTCGTAATAATTTTTACTAACTTGTTGAAACTCGATCATGAGAGGCTGTTTTCACTAAACAAGGCGTCAATAAATTCGTCCGCCTCAAACGGCCGCAAGTCGTCGGCTTGTTCGCCGACGCCAATAAAACGAATGGGTAAACGCAGTTGTTGCGCCATAGCAAAAATAACGCCGCCTTTGGCAGTGCCATCGAGTTTGGTTAAAGTAATGCCAGTAACACCAACGGCTTGACCAAATAAGCTGGCCTGACTTAAGGCATTTTGGCCGGTGCCCGCATCCAATACCAGCATCACTTCGTGGGGTGCTTGGGCGTCGAGCTTTTGCATCACTCGCACCACCTTGCTTAACTCGTCCATTAGGTGGGCTTTGTTTTGCAAGCGGCCAGCGGTGTCGGCAATAACCACATCAACACCCTTGGCTTGTGCCGATTGCACCGCATCAAAGATAACCGAGGCGCTATCGGCACCAGTGTGTTGAGCTACCACCGGCACGTCGTTGCGTAGGCCCCATTCTTGTAACTGTTCTACAGCTGCAGCACGGAAGGTATCACCGGCGGCTAATAACACCGACTTGCCTTCGCTTTGGAAACGTTTGCTGAGTTTGCCAATGGTGGTGGTTTTACCGGCACCGTTGACACCTACCATTAAAATCACAAACGGGTTGTCTTGTTGTGGGATCACTAATGGCGCTTGGCTGCCTTGTAATAAATCAGCCAACTCTTGTTTAAGGGCGGTATAGAGCGCCTGCGGGTCTTGTAGGTCTTTGCGGGCCACGCCATCGCTGAGCTTTTTGAGGATGCTAGTGGTGGCTTCCATACCCACATCGGCAACCAGCAATTGGGTTTCCAATTCTTCAAATAGGTCATCATCTATGTGTTTAGCACCTAAAAATAAATCGGCTAAACCATCACCTAAGTTGTTACGCGTGCGGCTTAAACCCGTTTTAATACGCGCAAAAAAACCTTGTTTTGGTGTTTCTTCTTGGGTTTTGGTAACCGGTTCGATGGCTGTCACTGCCACTGGATCAGCATCGACCGATACAACTGCTTCGCTAGGGGCAGGGCTTTTGTTTTTGCCAAATAAATTAAACAGGGCCATGGTGTCTGGGGTATCTCGGTATATTCACATAGATGAAGGTAAATTTTAGCATAGCTTTTGCTTGGGCATGCTTCTTTTATGGTGCTATTGCCTTAGAATAGGCGCAGCAACTCATTTACCCACTCTCCTACTTTAGGCACGATGTATGGCCCGCAAACCCAGTTCCAAATCCGTTCCTCGCTCTACAGGCGCCAAGTCAGGCAAGGTGGTGCCGATAGGGCAGGCGGGGCGCCAGAGCTTGCGTATTATTGGTGGTGAATGGCGAGGCCGTAAAATCCCTTTTGCTACCGTGGCAGGCCTTCGTCCTACACAAGACAGGGTGCGTGAAACCTTATTCAATTGGATCTCTGGGCCAGTGCCAGGCGCTAGGTGCTTAGACTTATTTGCAGGCACCGGTGCCTTAGGCTTAGAAGCTTTATCGCGTGGTGCTAAGCAGGTTGATTTTGTCGACCTATCAACCGTGGCTACTAATACCCTCAATGACAACCTCAAGCAGCTGCCCATGGCCGTAGATCAGGTAGCCAAAGTGGCACAAATGAGTGGCTTTGATTGGCTGAGAAACTATAAGACGCAGGCGGTCACTGCTGAGCAAGTGAACACTTACGACTTAGTTTTCTTAGACCCGCCTTTTGCCTTAGCACTGATGCAAGACATGCTTACCGCCGTGCTCGACAGTCAATGTTTATCCAGCAAGGCTATGATCTATGTCGAGCAACCACAGCCCCTCACCGACTTGGTGTTGCCACAAGGCTGGACGTTACATCGCAGTAAAAAAGCCGGCCAAGTGTTTTATGGTTTGCTTAGCCGGGTGAGCCACAATTAATGTTGGAATTCGTAAACGCTGCCTAGGCACAAGATCTGCGTCAGCTCATCGAGGGCGCTGTGGCTTTCGATAATCAGTTGCGGGTCGGCTAAGTCGGTTTCGCTTAGGGTGTCGCGGTAGTGCTTTTCGGTCCAGTCCATAAGCCGTGGGAACAAGGTGTGGTTCATAACACACGCTGGATTAACTGCGGCTTGCTCTGCTTGGTTAAGTACGACTCTTAGGCGCAAACAGGCAGGTCCGCCACCGTTGCTCATGCTTTGTTTGAGGTCAAATACCAAGATTTCTCCAATGGCATTGTCGTTGGCGATAAGCTCATCGAGGTAGGCCGATACATTGGCATTTTCACGGCACTCTTGAGGTACCACAATACCCATTTTGCCTTCACCTAGGTGTGGAAGGCTTAATAGCTGGCTATTGAAAAGGTAGCTTTCCACCGCGTCTTGTACGGTAACTTGGTCGCCAGGGACTTCAATGAATTGCATGTCGCCATTGCCTATGTTCGACATAGCTTGTTGCAAATTGCCGTTGACTTGGCTGGTATTGAGAAAGGCTAACTCGTGGTAAAAAGACACCTTGCCATTGCCCACTGCAATCACGTCGTTGTGGAACACCCCGGCGTCGATGACGTCTGGATTCTGTTGGGCATAGACCACTTGTTCGTCTTTTAAACCGTGTAAACGGGCGACCGCTTGAGAGGCTTCTAAACTCTGACGTGCTGGGTACTTAGCAGGTTTTCTGGCTTTGCCGTTAAAAGCGCGTTGTCCATAAACAAAAAACTCTACACCGGCGTTGCCGTAATCATGGCAAAAGCGAGTGTGGTTAGCGGCGCCTTCGTCACCAAAATGGTCGGAAGAAGGCAAGGCCTGATGATGGCCAAAACGATCTTCGTTGGCAAAGGTGGCTTGTAAAATCCGGCCGGTAGTTTCATGTTCGATAGACCGGTGAAAACGGTTCACTAGGTTTGCAGGCGTAAAATGCAAGCGGCCATCGCTGCAGTCTGCACTAGGAGACACCGTGGCGGCGTTAGCTGTCCACATGCTGGACGCAGAATAACAAGACGCCAATAATGCAGGGTCTTGTTGTGCTGCGCGTTGAATTACTTGGCTGTCGTTGCCAGTAAATCCAAGGCGTCGCAAGGTGTGCAAATCCGGCCGAGACTGTGGTGCTAATACACCTTGAAACATGCCTAAGTCATACAGCGCTTTCATCTTCTGCAAACCTTGTTGCGCGGCCTGCTTAGGATTGGATGGGCGAGCCGAGTTGCTACTAGACGCAACGTTGCCGTAAGACAAGCCACCGTAGTTGTGAGTGGGGCCAACTAGACCATCAAAGTTAGCTTCGAGCGCTTGAGTGTGGGTGCTCATGGGTCTACT
>CBDUDU010000015.1:0-36246 GCA_965366045.1 uncultured Oceanospirillaceae bacterium | reverse complement strand
CCAAGCTTGATGCTAGCCAATATGCCTACCCAGCAAAGCTTAATGTTGCTGTTGAGCTTACCGACCATATGGTTGAGCGTGGTTTTGGCGACCATACGGCCTTAATCGGCAATGGTCGTATGCGCACTTACAAAGAGCTATCCGATTGGAGCAATCGCCTAGCCCACGCCTTGGTAGAAGACTATGGCGTTAAGCCTGGCAATCGGGTATTAATTCGGGCTGCCAACAATCCTGCTTTAGTCGCCTGTTGGCTAGCGGCCACCAAAGCTGGCGCTGTGGTTGCCAATACCATGCCTATGCTCAGGGCCGGTGAACTGAGCCAAATAGTTGAACTAGCGGAGATTAAGCTAGCCCTGTGTGACACGCGTTTAATGGACGAAATGATTGCCTGCGCCAAAAACAGCAACACCCTGCAACAGGTGGTTGGTTTTGATGGTACGGCCAATTTCGATGCCGAACTGGACCGCGTAGCGCTCAATAAACCTGTACGCTTTGAAGCGGTGGCCACCAGTGCAGATGATGTGGCCTTATTGGGCTTTACCTCGGGCACCACTGGCAAGCCTAAAGCCACCATGCACTTTCATCGTGACTTACTTATTATCGCCGATGGCTACGCCCGAGAAGTTCTCCAAGTCACACCAGATGATGTATTTGTGGGTTCGCCACCACTGGCATTTACCTTTGGTTTGGGTGGTTTAGCCATTTTCCCACTGCGTTTTGGTGCTGCAGCCACCTTGTTAGAAACAGCCTCGCCACCAGAGATGATCAACATTATAGAAACCTATAAGGCGACCATATGTTTTACCTCACCTACGGCTTACCGCGTGATGCTAAACGCCATGGACGAAGGTGCCGATTTGTCCAGTTTACGTATTGCCGTATCGGCCGGGGAAACGTTACCCGCGCCGGTGTTTAACGATTGGCAAGCAAAAACTGGCAAAACCATGCTCGACGGCATTGGTGCTACGGAAATGTTACACATTTTTATGTCAAACCGTATCGATGACGCTCGCCCGGCTTGCACTGGAAAACCCATTACCGGCTACCAAGCCAAGGTCGTCGACGAGCAAATGCAAGAAATGGCAAGGGGCGAAGTGGGCAAACTGGCCGTGCGTGGTCCTACGGGCTGCCGTTATCTCAATGACGCACGTCAAACCAACTATGTAGTGGACGGCTGGAACCTGACGGGCGATGCGTTTTATCAAGATGAGGAAGGCTATTTTCATTTTGCAGCCCGCACTGACGATATGATTTTATCATCTGGATATAACATCGCTGGCCCCGAAGTGGAGGCCTGCTTACTAGGCCATGAAGCGGTGTCTGAATGTGCCGTCATTGGCACCCCAGACAAGCAACGAGGACAACTTGTAGATGCCTACGTGGTACTCAACAATAGCTACACAGCTTCTAATGAAATGATCACCACGCTGCAAAACTATGTTAAAAACACCATTGCTCCCTATAAGTATCCTCGGTTAGTCCATTTTATTGATGCATTACCCAAAACTGAAACCGGAAAAATCCAACGTTTCAAACTGAAAAACCTGTAGTCAATTTTGTGACCACAGGTCTTAAAATAAAACCAAGAGAGAAAATTTCGCCATGAAAAAATAATAATAACTAGCCTGTTAGGCGCGGCCTTGTGCTTGGCGCCCCAAGTTCAAGCTGATACCGTTAAAGTGGGGATAATTACCACCTTGTCTGGTGGCGGATCCGGCCTAGGCGTCGATGTGCGCGACGGTTTCATGCTCGCAATCAACAATGCCAATAACGCTGATTTAGAGGTCGTTATTGAAGACGATGGCCGCAAGGGTTGTCACAAAAACTATTTCAACGTTGCGTGGCAAAACGACAGCCTGCATGAAGCCATGGGCAACTATGCCAATGGTGCAGATTACTGATGAATGCGTATTACTCGAACGCGGCACTACAGTTTGGAAAGGGCCACCAAACGCCCTCACCGATGATCTAAAAGACCGATATTTAGGCATATAACCATGACACTATTCGAATTCCAACACCCCGTTTTATTCCAGCACTGCGACCCGGCTGGCATAGTCTTTTACCCGCGCTACTTTGAAATGGTTAATGCCTGTGTGGAAACTTGGTTTGATCAAGAAATCGGCGTGTCGTTTAACCAAATGCACCTACAACTTGGTCTTAGTGTACCTACGGTATTAACCGAAACTAAGTTCCATGCACCCAGTCATTTAGGTGATCATTTAATTTTTCAACTAAAGATAGCCAAGCTCGGAAGCAGCAGTTTGTTATTACAGATTACCGTCTTATGTGAAGCGCAGATTCGCCTCACCAATGAAACAACTGTAGTACTGGTAGATCAACAAAGTGGTCGGCCCACGCCTTGGTCTCAACACGCCCAATTCAACACGCTGACCCATACCCATTCTTAAGGATATAACATGAACTTACTCAACCCACCCCATTGGAAAGCTGCAAAGGGTTACGCCAATGGCGTTATGGCTCAAGGCCAACAAATTTTTGTTGGCGGTCAAATCGGCTGGAATGCCAACCAGGTATTTGAAACCCACGACTTTGTAGGCCAATGCGAGCAAGCATTAACCAACATTGTTGAGGTGTTAGCCCAAGCCAATGCCAAACCCAAACACCTAGTACGTTTAACCTGGTATGTGGTGGACAAGCAAGTTTACCTGCAACAGCAAGAGGCACTTGGCCAAGTCTATCGCAAAGTAATAGGCCGCCACTTCCCTGCTATGACGATGGTGCAAGTGGCTGACCTAATTGAAGACCAAGCCTTGGTTGAAATTGAGGCCACTGCTGTTATTGACTAATTCGGGGCTTACTTACCGCCTGTGGCATTAGCCTTTTAATGAGCTCAAATCACTAAAATACTTTTGCAATGCCGGCGCAAAATAGATGATGTCTTTGTAACCCTTCACGGAAGGTGGCATGGCATCTATGCCAGCCTTTAGCTGTGTTAAGGCATGGGGCACTTGTGCCAAGGCGATCATAGGATAGATATACACCCTTATGGTGAAGGCGATGGCATTAGTTTGTGGCAGGCGGGTTAAGGTTTGTCGCTCACAACGATAGTATAAGGGCGTATTTGCAGGGTAAATCTGCTTATCTTCTGGAAATTGGTCTAATTCATTACTAGCTTGCAATGACCAATTAAACCGCTGGATCGAATTTTCTACGCTGAGATGATCAAAAAACCGGTCTATTTTGGGTGTCAGTTTTTCATGCAGCGTCGGTACTGGGTCGTGAATCCTCGCCATGGGCTGGCCTATTTTCTCTGCCAAATGCCAGTTACTTGGGCTGCATAAGCTCGCTGCCGTAAGGCAGTATTCATCATTCAACTTCTGCATAATTAACACATCATCTGCTACCCACAGTGATGCATTCCATAGGGGTTGCTTGGTGGATGCAGGCAGCTCTATGCCGTCTGGCAAATAACACAGCCCATCGGCCAATGGGCAATATAACGCGCTGTGATTTTCTAACAAATGACGTCTTAGCTCAGAGGCCAATTCGACTTGCGCCTCGTATGACGATGGCACTGAGTCGAAAATGTGCTTCTGGCCTTGCTTATATAATGCCAATTTATGATCTAGGTAGCGGGGATAGTCTTGATCCGGCTCTATCCAGCTGCGGCTATCTAGTGATGACATACCCATGGAAATCACGTCTTTGTGCTGCATGTGTGGCAGATATTTGGGCATTACATGAATTGCCTGGTTACTAATGGCTCTAATTAGCTATAATTTATTGTATTACGCCATTCAACTCAACAGATAACTAACGGAATTTTTATGAAAAGCAGTAAATCATACACCCATATACTTTTCATTATTATCTGCCTAGGCCTAAGCTTTTTAGTGGACTTGAAAACAGGGTTTTGGTCGTGGTTATTGGTGGCCTCAGTATTTGAGATAGTACTTTTCACTAAGCTTAAAAAAACAGACCAATAAGGGTTAACACTATTATTTATCCAGTGCCTGCTCAACCTTGGTTAGCAGCCGGTCAATCTTCTCTTCCAACTGCTTATTGTGCGCCAGTATTTCTGTGTTTTGGTGGCGAAGTTCACGGTTTTTAACATTGGTATCGGCAAAGCCGAGCATGCGCTCGGCAATGAGGGCACCGATAAACCCAACCAATCCTACTCCTACATAAAACATGAGTGCCACCACGGTACGGCCACCAATGGTAACCGGGTAGTGATCACCAAAACCGATGGTGCTGGCGCTCATTTGCAAGGTCCAAAAGGCATCGACATAGGTGTTAATGTTGCTGTTTGACGCGCCACTTTTAAAATGCAGCAAGACTAATGCCAATAGTGCTATTACGCTGTAAAGCAAACCAACTCCGGCAGCGCCTAAGACTAATAAACTGTAATTTCGAATGCCATATTGATCGGTTGTATAGAGGCGCTGATTCATGGGTTAGTTTCTCATTGGGCGGCGCTGGCCACCATACGCGCGGCCACAAAGTCTTCTATAGACGCACCAACCGACTTAAACAGGGTAATGCTATTGCCTGGCCTAAGGTAACCATGCAGGGTCAATTGGTGTAAATCTGCTTGTATGTCGGCCATGTCAAAATGCCCCTCATGTGCCGCCTGTAGTAAATCACCCGCCTCACCATTGGCACCGGCATAAGTGTCTACAAACACTTGGCTTTTTGCCACTAACGCGCCGTCTGTTTCCCTTAAATCGGGCCGGTAAGCTCCCACCAAATCGATGTGAGTGTTGGGGGCAACCCAAGCACCCTTGACCAGCGCCTGATTAGACAAGGTACAACAGCTTATAACATCGGCTTGCTTGCAGGCTTGCTCTAAGTCACTTACCGCCTGCGCACCGCTAAGCTCACGCGCAACCGCTTCCGCTTTAGCCTGATCTCGGCCCCAAATAATTACTTTCTCAATAGATGGTCGCACACTCATATGGGCATGCGCTAACTCTACGGATAACCGGCCCGTACCAACGATAAGTAAGGTTTTAGCATCTACAGGTGCTAAATAGCGCGCTGCCAGTGCGGAGGCTGCGGCGGTTCTTCTAGCAGTGAGGGTAGCGCCATCGATCAAAGTAGACCAAGCGCCAGTTTGGGCGTCTGCCACCAGCACTTGGGCTTGTATAGCCGCTAAGCTGCGTGCCGAATTACTGGGCACCACATTAACTAACTTAACTACCACAGCGGCATCTTGCGCCCAAGACGGCATGATCAGTAAGGTACGATCAGCTTGAGGTGACTGATCTGGGCTGGCAGGCTCGGGCACAGAGTAATGTAATCTGGGTGGCGCGTTAGCGGCGGCATCGCCTTTAGCAAAGGCGGCATCTAAGGCATTGATGAGCGCAGGGTACGGCAGCAACTTTGCCGTATTTGGTGCATCGATTACGCGCATATTGTTACCGCTCTAATTCGTCTATTGCCCAATCTAACGCAGGCTGGTACCAGTCGGTTAGTGTGGCTTGAAGCTGCCTTAACGAACTAATTAACTGCGCCTTGTCGGCCATACAAAAGTTAATGTGGCCTACCTTACGCACGGGGCGCACTTCCTTGCCGTACCAAAACACTTCGGCACCCGGTAACGCCAACCAGTCCAAATTGTAATCAATGCCAATAAGATTAATCATCACACTGTTATGCTTAATCACTGCTGGCGCAAGGGGTAAGTCTGCCGTGGCGCGAACATGGTATTCAAACTGGCTAATACTGGCCCCAGCTTGTGTCCAGTGGCCACTGTTATGCACACGTGGCGCAAGCTCATTGATAAGTAAGCGCTCACTAACACGGAACATTTCCATGGCCATCACGCCCACGTAATCAAGCTCATCCATGACCTTGCCAAGCATGGTTTCGGCTTCATTTTGCAAGCTCTGTAAGCGTGCTAATGGCGCCAAGGTAACGGTAAGTATGCCGTCTTGATGGCGGTTTAATGCCAATGGGTAGTAGTGGCATTCGCCCACACGGTTACGCACACCTACTACAGAGACTTCTTCATCAAAACCAATGGCTTGTTCGGCAATCACCTTGGTGTGCCAACCCTCTGGAATAGCGCTGCCTTGGCCATCAACCAGCCAGTGCTGGCCACGGCCATCAAAACCACCACTGCGTTGTTTGAGTAATACTCGTTCGCCGTATTGGCTATGCAGGCTCGCCGCTGTGTCGCCATCTTCCACCAGTTGCCAGGGCGCGGTGGCCAAATTTAAACGGTCTAATAACTGCTTTTGAGTTACACGGTCTGCTACCAATCCAAATACGTCTTGGTTGACAAAGTTAGGGTGGGCTGACAGCTGATCTGTGGCTGTGGTAGACGGCCACTGTTCGCGCTCCGCCGTAATCACGTCGTCAGCTACCAACGGCAGGTTGGCATCGAGTTCAATGTCTACGGGGCGTAGATCAACCCCCAAAGGTTGGGCTGCATGTTTAAGCATAGCGCCTAATTGACCTGCACCTAATACCCACACGCGTTTCATAGCTGGTTTCATAACGTTCGTATTAACCTTCCCTTGGGTCGGGATTATCAAGTATGGTTTGCGTCTGCTCGGTGCGGAAGTCTTCGATACGTTGAGCTAAAGCAGGGTCTTGGTTACCGAGTATTTGGCTAGCTAAAAGGCCTGCGTTAAAGGCGCCAGCGCCACCAATAGCCATACTTCCCACCGCAACACCCCTAGGCATTTGCACGATGGAATAAAGGCTATCTACGCCGCTTAAGGCTTTACTTTGAACCGGCACACCCAACACAGGCAGCCGGGTTTTAGAAGCCACCATACCCGGCAAATGAGCAGCGCCACCGGCACCCGCAATGATGACCTGAATTCCCCGCCCTGCGGCTTGGGAGGAAAACTCCATGAGTTTGTCTGGTGTGCGGTGTGCAGAAACCACTTCTACTTCGTAACTTACACCCAAACGATCCATAATTTGCGTGGCTTCCTGCATACATGGCCAGTCGCTCTTAGACCCCATGATAACGGCAACTTGTGCGCCCATTGGTTTTCCTCCAAAAAATGAATGGTAAATTTTACCACAGGGCACCATAAGGCTAAACAATGGAAACTAAAACTAGCCTATTTCCTTTAAAATTAGTTAAATAGGCTTTATGAATAACGCCCTTTACCCACACCAGAAAAATATCTTAGCCAGGCAGCACTGGATTTTTGATATGGATGGCACCCTTACCATAGGCGTGCATGATTTTGTAATGATCCGCGAACAGCTCGGCGTAACCCCAGACGCTGCCATTTTGGAAACCATACAGGCGATGCCACCAGAACAAGCCGCACCCTTATGGGACAAAATCAATGAGCTTGAATATCATTTCGCCAGTTTGGCCAAGCCAATGCCCGGCGTCGTTGAGCTACTAGAACAACTCCATAATAGAGGCGCTAAACTAGGCATACTCACCCGTAACGTAATGCCGGTTGCGCTGCAAACCCTCAAAACCTGCCACTTAGATGGCTTTTTTAACGCTTGCGATATTTTGGACCGTGATTCTTGCACCCCTAAACCTCACCCCGCCGGTATTAATTTTCTGTTACAGCAGTGGGAAGCAGATGCCAACGACAGTGTTATGGTGGGTGATTACCTGTTTGATTTGGAAGCCGGTAAAGCGGCTAACGTAGCCACTGTTCACATCAATACCGCTGCCCAACACCCGTGGCCAGAGATGACCGACTGGGGCATCAACAACCTTCATGAACTTATAGGTAATTAAGCGCCCTTAGTCGGCTTTCTGAGCCAAATTTACAATACTGATATTTGGTACTAGACTGTCCGCATGAAACAAAAGCACCACAGGACGCTAACGCTTATTTTTCACCGCCCCATCAATGACAACATTAAATGGAAAGACATCGAGCCCCTGTTTATAGCGCTCGGTGCCAATATAGAAGAGGCGGAAGGTTCCCGAGTTGGTGTTCGCTTATTTGGAGATCGTAGGGTATTCCATCGTCCTCACCCTTCACCAAACTCCGACAAAGGCTCAGTAAACAGCATTCTCCAATGGCTAGCATTTAATGAGGCATATCCATGAGTAATTTAATGGATTTTAGTGGTAACAAAGCAATTATTAGTTACGATTCAGAAATAGAGATGTTTCGTGGGGAGTTCACTAACCTTAATGGTGGCGCAGATTCTTATGCCGCCAACGTAGACGACTTACGTATTGAGGGGGCTACATCACTCAAGGTATTTTTAGACATGTGCAAAGCCGATGGCGTTGAGCCAAAAAAGTCATTCTCTGGCAAGTTCAACTTACGCATAAGCCCCAGACTGCATGAAGAGCTAGCACTAGCCGCTGCAGTAGAATCCACCAGCATTAACCAGTGGGTTATCGACACACTACCCCAGTCTGTCAGGCCCGCACAGCCTCTTTAGCCCTTGTTTACTAGCTATGAGTGTTTGCGGGTATGAGAGGGTGTGACATCAAAATACTGGCGATAACACTTGCTAAAATGTGGGTAAGAAACGAACCCACAGGCCAAGGAAATATCACTCATACTGAGCTGAGTTTGGGTGAGTAACTGGTGCGCTCGTTTGAGGCGTAGCTCTAAGTAATAACGTGTAGGCGTACTGCCTAAATAGCGCTGAAACTGGCGCTCGATTTGACGCCGTGTAATGCCCACTAAGGATGCAATTTCTTCGGCCGTCAACATCTCTTCCATGTTGTGTTCCATTAGGCCAATAATATCTTTTATATTTTTTGGCAGATGTGCATCGGCTTGGTCGCTGAGAAAAGCCGGCTCCCCCGTTTCGTTAATACGGTCACAGGTAAGAATATCGCAAATACCGCGCACAAAGGATTTGCCACGGGCTGCCAGCATCAGCTCCAGCATCATATCTAAGGCGCTATTACCGCCTGCACAGCTAAAACACTGGTCATCAATTACGTAGGCTTTGTCTTTTAAGTCGATTTGCGTAAAGCGTTCGCGAAAGCTTGCACTATTTGCTCGGTGTACTGCACACACTTTGCCATGTAAAACACCGGCATGTGCTAAGGCAAATACACCATTCCACAACGAGCCTAAGGCTTTTTTACGTATGCCAGACTGGCGTAAAAACTTCACTAACGCAGGCTGCGCTTGTAGCTCTACGCGTAATCCACCACACACTACAAAAGCATCGACATGATCAATGTTAAGTTCGCCTAATGCTTGGTCGGCCATGGCCGCAAAACCCAAATCGCTACATACCGGAGCACCGTCTAAGCTCACTAACCGAAACGTGTACAGGTCGCTTTCGCTGAGCAAGTTAGCCGTACGCAAGGCATCTAAAGCCGAGGTTAAGGCCATCATGGAAAAGTTTTGTTGTAACAAAAACGTGAAATTACGCAACTCGCCCGGCAGTTTCTCAATGATTGGCGGGTATGCCGCTTCTAATGGGAAAACTTGGGCGCTGGTTTCTGACTGTACTGAGGTATTCATCGGCGAAGTATATCACCTAAATTACACAAGAGGCCGAGCAACCTGACGACACGCTAAATGATGACTTGTAAGTCTTGCTGCTAAGGTCTGCGATTCGTGCCAAAATGGCTGCATTAGCAAATGTTAGAGTATAGTTTATGAGTTTCACTGGTACTGATAATTACGTTGCCACCAAAGACCTTCAAATGGCTGTTAATGCGGCAGTCACCTTGCAGCGCCCTCTTCTCATCAAGGGTGAACCAGGCACGGGTAAAACCTTGTTAGCAGAAGAAGTGGCCTCTGCTCTAGGTATGCCACTCATGCAATGGCACGTAAAATCGACCACAAAAGCCCAGCAGGGCTTATATGAATACGATGCGGTTTCTCGCTTGCGAGATTCTCAATTAGGCAACGACAAGGTGCATGATGTAGGCAACTACATTAAAAAGGGCAAGCTATGGCAGGCCTTTGATGCCGACGAACGTGTTGTTTTGTTAATTGATGAAATCGACAAGGCCGACATTGAGTTCCCTAACGACCTATTGGTTGAGCTGGATAAGATGGAGTTTCACGTGTATGAAACGGGCGAGCGGGTTCAAGCCAGACACCGCCCCGTAGTCATCATCACCAGTAACAACGAAAAAGAGCTGCCGGATGCATTTTTGCGCCGCTGTTTTTTCCATTACATTAACTTCCCAGACAAGTCCACCATGAAGGCCATTGTGGATGTACACTATCCCAACATTAGCCAAGACCTAGTCGCCGACGCCATGCAAATGTTCTTCGACGTGCGAGATATCCCCGGCCTCAAGAAAAAGCCATCAACCTCCGAGCTAATCGACTGGCTTAAACTATTAATGGCCGATGAGATTCCAGAAGACCTACTCGCTAACCGCGACCCAACCAAGGCTATTCCGCCGTTATACGGTGCCTTATTAAAAAACGAACAAGACGTACAGCTGCTAGAACGCCTAGCGTTTATGTCTCGTAGAGAACAGCGTTAAAGGTCATGCTAGTTAACTTTTTTTACACCCTAAAGCGTGCCGAAATTCCCGTTTCGATTAAAGAGTACTTGGTGCTGCTCGAAGCATTACAAGCTCACCTCGCCTTTGCAGACATGGATGATTTTTATCATTTGGCGCGCATATGCCTGGTCAAAGATGAAGCTAATTTCGACAAGTTTGACCGCGTGTTTGGGGCTTATTTTAAACAATTAGAAAGCTTAGAAGATGTGCTCAACGCGTTGATACCTGAAGAATGGCTGCGCTCAGAATTTATGAAACAACTGAGCGACGAAGAAAAAGCCAAGATCAAATCATTGGGCGGCCTAGAAGAATTACTAGACGCCTTTAAAGCACGTTTGGCAGAACAAGAAAAACGCCACCAAGGTGGCAGCAAGTGGATCGGTACTGGGGGCACCTCGCCCTTTGGCCACAGTGGCTATCACCCAGAAGGCATTCGTGTTGGTGGCGAAAGCCGCAATAAAAGTGCTGCCAAAGTGTGGGAAAAACGCCAATTTAAAGACCTCGATGACAGCGTTCAGTTAGGCACTCGCAACATTAAAGTGGCGTTGCGTAAACTTCGTCAATTTGCCCGTACTGGTGCGGCCGAAGAACTGGATTTAGACCACACCATCACTGCTACCGCTAAGAACGCGGGCATGCTCGATCTTAAGCTTGTACCTGAACGCCACAATGCGGTAAAAGTGTTATTGATGCTGGATGTGGGCGGCTCTATGGACCCTTACATTCAAATGTGTGAAGACCTATTTGCTGCTTGCCGTAGTGAATTCAAACACTTAGAACACTTTTACTTTCATAATTTCACCTACGAAAGCCTCTGGCGTAACAATTTGCGTAGGCAAAGTGAACGCACCTCTTTATACGACATTATTCACACCTACGGCCGTGACTATAAGGTTATTTTTGTGGGCGACGCCTCTATGTCGCCCTACGAAATTACCAGCCCCTACGGCAGTGTAGAGCACATGAACCCAGAACCTGGTCACGCTTGGATGCAGCGCCTTACGGCTCATTTTAACAAGGTAGCGTGGCTCAATCCGGTACCCGAAGAGCACTGGGGATACACCCATTCCATTGGCCTCACACAACAACTCATCGACCATAAAATGTACCCCATGAGCTTGGCCGGTTTAAGCGATGCGATAAAGGCATTGGCAAAATGAACAAACCCAACCCAATCATCTGCACCTGCTTCGACATACACCAAGACACCGTAGAAGCGGCCATTGAACAAGGCCATGATGATTTCCGCAAATTACGTGTAGTGCTAGGTGTAGCGGGTGATTGTGGTAATTGCCACCGGCCTATTAACAAAATACTCAAGGCTCGTAGGCTCGCTAATGCACCTACTCCAGAAGCACCTGCACGACGTCGATTCCCTATGCCATGGCGGCACATGAGCCATGCTAAGTTAGCACAAGAATACTCTCCTAGTTCATGTGTCGATGACTTTATGGTGTATATCCATGATTACATCAACCACTCAAAAGCGGCATTTGACCAATTGCCATGCCAGAGCGATTTGGCGTACAGCAGCAATGAGGGCGAAGCATTAGACTATTTCCCCGTTCAAACGGGTCAAGCCAATGCACCTCTTGTGGTTTTTATCCATGGCGGCTATTGGCAGGAACTGAGTAAAAATGAATCGTGTTTTATGGCGCCCGACATAGTCAAACAGGGTATAAATTTGGCCGTGGTCGATTACACTCTTGCCCCCGAAGCCAGCATCAATCAAATGATTGCTCAATGTTGCCGCGCCGTCGCATGGCTTCTGCAACAGGCTCAGGCATTAGGCTTTGATGCTAATAAGATCGTCATAGCGGGTAGTTCTGCAGGTGGCCATTTAGCCGCTTCGGTATTACAAGCGGCGCAACAGCACTTGCACGGCCTCACACCAAGGTCCATTGCTGGCGCTATCTTGCTGAGTGGCGTTTATGATTTACGGCCTTTGGTGAATACCTATGTTAACGAGCCGTTAAAACTCACAGACGAAGGTGCCGCGGCCCTGAGCCCAGGTCTATACAGCAATCAGGATTTGCCGCCCTGCGTGATTGCTTATGGCAGCAATGAGACCCAAGAGTTTAAGCGACAAAGTGGGGAATACCATCAGCAGTTACTCAGTGATGGCGTACCCAGCACTTGTGTAGAAATATCACAGCGTAACCATTTCGACGTCGTCTTTGAGCTAGGCTCTTTAGTAGCTAAACTTGGACTTTAACGTCAGCCGTTGCAAGCCATCCATTAATGCATAGGCAGTATTGGCCTTAGCTCGCATGGTGGCGTAACTAACGCTAGCTTGCCATTGATCGGTGGGTTTCCAGGTCAGTACAGCGGTTAGGGCTTGAAGTGAGCCGTTGGGCGTACCAAAATGCATAATCGAGCCATTAAACTCATCGTTTTTGAAGCTCTCACTCACGCCAATAGTGTAAGTCCAATCCGTAGGATTACTCGCCACAGGTGGCACCGCTGCGGTTAGGTAGCTGCTTTGATAGTTGGGCCAATGTTTGGCTGTGAGGCTCATATTCCATTGCCGGTCGCCAGCATTGAGCTCTAAGCCGATCGCTGCATCTAAACGTTTATCTGTCACTAGCCCTGTATAACCAAGGTTGTGCTGCAAACCGGTTTTGTAAGCCACATCCACTTTAAGCAAATCATCATCAATGGCTTTATTCCAGCTAAAGCCAACTAGGTCGTAAGTCTTGGCAGAGGCTTGGCCCGTCGATAAGTTAATCACCGGATTATTAGGCAACAACTGGCCAAAGTATAGGGCCCAATCTCCGCCACTGTCTGTGGCGCCATATTTAACACCCCACTCTTTAGTGATTGGCGTCCCTAGGCTGACGTTAGGAATAATGCTAACACTTGGGTCTAAGTTGATAAATCCAGACACTTCTGCCGTAGGCAAGTAATAACTACCGCTGAGTAACCATTGGGGCTCGAAGCTTGTGCCGCCGCTGGTTGCATTGGGTGCGGGGTTAATGACATCTAATACACCTGCACCTTCTACTTCGCCCCAACTCAGCATATAGCGGCCCACCTTAGCGCTCGTTTCGGCCAAGCTGTATTGCACGATCAGCGTCTCAATGGCTACGGTGCTCAGCGGGCTTGCCGCCGGTTTATTCACATCACCTGGCCAATATTGCATGGCCTTCAGTTCGATTTCGCCATAAACTAACAACCCCAATGAGCGTTCACTGGATAATCGTAGGTCAGTGGTGTGATTGGTGCGCTTGTAGCTTGCTTTTGGGTTGAGTGCGAGGCTGTGTTCAACACTCAACTGAAACAGTTCGTTTTGGCTAGCTAAAATACCGTCTACAGAGAAGTCATCTCCGCCAAACTCGTCGTCGGCAAACAAATCTCCCGCCTCGTCAAAATCATCGTCTAGCAGGTCGCCTTCAGCATAACTTGGGGTGGTGAGTAGAAGACCTGCAAGCACTAAGGCAGTATATTTTACCAATGGTATTCTAGCCATGTGGGCAGCCCTATTATTGCGCTTGCGCACGTAACGCTTGTAGATGCCGCTGCCTAAAGGCCTGATCTGTGAGGGCCCGTTGCGTTAAAAACGCAGCATCTATGTCTAACCCAAAGGTGATGGCTTTGATCTTCATGTTAGTTAAACGCTGACTCACCAAGTTTTTAAAGGTCATGCTGCGCGCCAACCAAATGCCGTTAATCTTCTCGATTTTAGACACCGACACTTGTTTGATGGCATTGTCACGTTTATCAAACATTTGTATTTTTAAGCTAATAAACCGCTCCGTATCCACCCAGGTACGCACTTTTCCATAACGCGTGCTTTTTAAGCGTTGTGCGGTGGGCACCGATTCAATCACAGCAACGGGGCGGCCTTTATACTGCCCACGCTGCAAAATGCTGTAGGTGTAATCATCCAGTTTCCCGGTTTCTTGGTCTTCGGTGCTTATTTCCGACCCAAACATACTGGTGGGTTCGGTTTCTTCGTCGTCAGAGCCTGCCGCAATGCGTTTGACTTTACCTAATGCAGAAAGGTACAGCCATGTTTCATTGTCTTTGTCGCTATCGTCGTAGCTGTAAGACAACATACCGATACCACGTTCACTGGCAGGCTCTACAATAATGGCAATGGATTTGCTGTCCTTGTTGTTGGGCCCAGTGTTGATTTGAGCGCTTTCTAATACTTTGATGCGTGGCTTTTCTACACATTTCAATTTGCCATTTTTGGTACCGTACTTACAGCTGGTCAGCTGCATCAGGTTAAATGACGATTTGGTGGTTTGTAATTGATTGTCATCCATCTTCTGCACCAACTCACGGGCAGACAGTTCGGCGTGAGCCGCATTGGCCAACATTAGACTGAGGCTCAATACTAATCCTGTGGTTATTAATCGCATTATTTAGCTCCGTTAAAATCGAGATTTTCAACCACATTTTGCTGCCCAAACTTGGGTTTAAACACCATAATCAATGCAGGGAAGAACAATAAATCGCACAACAAGGCGACAAAAATAGCCAACGAACCAAAGGCACCGACCTTGGCAAGCCCTAGGTAATTACTAAAGCTCAACATAAAGAAACCACAACCCAAGACTAGGCTAGTAAAGGTTACCGCTTGGCCTACCTCTTTAATGGTATCCACCAGCGCCATACGCATGTCACTGTGTTTAGCTAGGGCCATTCTGTAATGGGTTATAAAGTGAATGGTGTCATCCACGGCAATACCAATAATCAACGGCGCAATCATCAATGTGTCTGTATCCAAGGGGATGTCTAATAACCCCATTAAGCCAAAGGCTAAGGTGGCCGGGATCATATTAGGAATAATAGACATCAGTCCTGCCTGCACAGAACCCAAAGTAAGTACTAACAAACCAGAGATAACCACCATCGCCAGTGCTAGGCTCTTAAACTGGTTATTACTCATGTCATCCATGAGCCGCATCATCAGGGCTAGGGTGCCGGTCACGTGTACATCCATATCAGGGTAGCGGTCTTCTAAATGTGCAAAAGCGTGTTGGATATCCAGCTGTATGAGCTCAAAAAACTCGGAGTATTCGCTCGACCCGGCGTTGCGTAATTGCACGCTAATATGGCTTTGGCTGTAGTCATCATTCACCAAAGCCCGCCTTTCTTCGGGATTGGAGCTATTAAACAAATACAACAACTGCGACACCGCCAAGTTGTCATCAGGGATAGTGCGGTAATAATCACTGCCATCTTGCATGATGGCATGGGTATCTTTTACTAAATCAGCAAGGGAGTTGGTGCGGATAATATACTCACCGTATTTAACCTCAATTTGCCGCTGCAACTGATCCATGGTTTGTAATACGTCAGCCTGCATCAACGCATCGGAGACCCGCATATCCACCAATATTTCTAAGTTACCGGTACCCATCATGTGCTCATCAACTACCGTATACGCAGTACGTAATGGCGTGCCTTCGCGATACAACTCGGCAATGTTGGAGTCGATATGTACTTGAGACGCACCGTACAAGCACACAATAAATAACCCCACAAAAGCAAAGTTAACGGCGTGTTTAAACCGCTGCACAAAGGCTGGAATCCGATCCAGTACAGCTTGCAACCAAATACCGCTGAGTAACCATGCTAAACCACTACGCCGTAATAAATAACGCACCGGCCACAGAATTAACCAAACAACCTTTAACAGCATTTTGAATGGCCACGCGACGTAAGATAACCACAGACGCCAACCGATTTTTGCAGTGTGTACTTTGACCGCAGGCATGGGGTGCCATACATCCATCAATGCGGGTAACAAGAAAATAGTATATACAAAGGCTAAAAACACACCGGCGGCAGAGGTGATTCCAAATAGCACAAACTGTGTCATTCCAGTGATGGTTAACGCTCCCATACCCGCCATGGTGGTAATGGTAGTGAGTAATATGGGCAAGCCGGTTTTGCCATAGGCTTTGGATAAGGCGGGTTCGTGGTCGTGTCCTTCTCTGCGAAAATATACATAACTGCTCATTACGTGCACACAATCGGCCACACCAACCGCCACAATGAGCATCACCGTTAAGCTAATAAGGGCGCTAGATTCAATGCCTAACCAACCCAAAGTGCCAACCACAAATAGAGCACTAATACCAATGGCCACTTGGGGCCAAATCACTGCACTAGCAGAATGGAATAAGGTCCATAATAATACGTTAATCACCAACACCATGCCGAGCAATAACAGACCCGCTTGCATCATGTCATCGACTGCCAACTCCACCATGGACGCATTGCCGATGGGGTAGAAGTTAAATTGGTCAATGTACTCGGGCTGTTTATAAAGGCTACTAACCGCATCCATAAAGGTGAGATACAGGCCAGAGTCCATGTCTTCAAAACGCACATCTGCTTGTGTGGCATTAGCATCAAAGCTAATAGACAAGTCGTCTCCAAAATCATCATCTAGTTCAAGGTCGTCGTTCCCCATTAAGTCATTGCTGGCCACTTCTAAGTTACTAGACAAGGGCACCGCACCAAAATCTGTGGTCACCATGATGGCGCCATAGCGATGATTTTTAGAGAACAAGAATAATGGCAAGTTACTTTGCGCCATAGCCACCGCTTTCACAGCATCGGCTTCAGCACCCTGCATGGCAAGGTTTTGGATTAATCTTGGGGAGCTTAAGGTGTCGCCTTGATTAACCTGAATACGTACATTGGTAATGGATTGCACACGCTTAATGTGATCTAGCTTATTGGCCAACTCACTCGTCAAACCAGCTGCATCTAGGGTGCCTTGGGGGATATCCTGCCAGTGAGAAAGGTTACGGGTAAGCTGGTCTACCAATCGTAAAGAGGTGGGTGAAAATACATCGCCGTCTTTAGCTTCGTATACAATAAATAGGCCATCGTCGCTGCCAAATTGGTTACGGAAATCATTTAGAGATTGTACTACCGGATCGTCTTCACTAAACCAAGAGTCCAAGGTCACATCAACCACAAACTTGGTACTACCCACCGCCATAAAAATTGTACTGGCTAGGGCAAAAGCAATAATGCTCCAGCGCCACGGGCGAACTCTGTCTGGGAGGTGTTCAAAATAGGTACTAATGGCTAACAGAAGGGTTTTCACGTGGGGCTCCTTGCAGCATGAGAAAATCAGTATAGATTCAACCCTCTTACCGCACAAGGCATACAAATCATAGAATCAAAAAAGCCCACAAGATTGTGGGCTTTTTTAGAACTACAGGTTCTACATTAGCGGTTGAATATCGCGTAGATTACGGCGATGGAGGCTAAGCCTACTAGTCCTTCACTACCTAATGCACCGACGATGCTGACAACATTCTCAACTACGCCAACACCTACAAATGCTACATTAGCACCAAAAATCACTTCTAAAACAATAGCCAAGGCAATTAGCGCCACGCCAGCTTCGGTTAGTTTTTTAATAGTACCTACGATATTATCAATCATGATTATGCCTCATAAAATTTGTTCTTATTATGTAGGTCAAGCCAAGAATTGACTCGATGCCCACCGACATAATATCAAGTTGACGGTAATTAGCAAATTTGGAGCGAATCGCGCCTGCAAAAGTATTTTTTTCAACTAAGCTTTAAGCATGATAAAAAGGAATTTAACATCACTGAGCTTGGTGCTCAGCATCACACTGGGTCTCAGCGCTTGTGCTATGCCGTTTAGTAGAGAACAAACGCAGCGGCCCCTTGCAGCCGATATTTATGCTCAGCTGGCGCTCGGCTACATGGATAGTGGGCATTTAAACCTGGCCCACCAACGCTTGTTAATGGCTCTAGAATTTGGCCCTCAACGGCCTCTAACATTGAAGGCCGCACAACGATGGCAACACCAACAAGCGTCCCAAACAAAATAACATCAGTACAAAGATTACGGGCTTAAATGCTGAATTCATGGTCTGCCTTGGTTATACTGGGGCCATTAAATATTTTTGTTACCTCGTTGAAAGGACTTGCACCCATGTTGAACCCATCGATCAAAGCTGTAAGCTTAATCCTAGGTCTTATTTTTGTGAGCGCATGCAGCCTGCCCGCAACCACCATCCCCACTTCAAGTGGGCAAACATTGGCGGGAGACAGTCAGGTGGTGACTAATTCTTACGCTGATATCCCGATTGCAGCCAACGATGAACTCGCCGTAGATAAATCGCTGTTATTGAACACGGGTGAACAATGGATTGGCCGAGCCGTATTAAAGTCTAAACAAGACACAGTTCAAGCATTTGAGTACTACATGACCAACATGCCGACCCACGGCTGGATTAACATCACCAGCGTGCAATCGGAAATCTCTGTATTAAGCTATGAAAAAGGCAGCCGAGTCGCCACCATACAAATCGAGAAAGGCACCCTACGTGGCAGTCAGATTTCTGTGACGGTTTCGCCACGTGATGCCCTGGCTCAGTGAGTCGTTTTAACCTTATCAACGGCCTGTAACCAACCTTGATATAGGTTGTTCCTCACGGTTTCGTCCATAATTGGCGTAAACCGCTGATCGCGCTGCCAAATAGCCGCAAGCTGCTCTACCGAACTGTACACTTGCGCTTGCAGGCCCGCCAAATAAGCCACCCCAAGGGCGCTACTCTCAACACAGTTGGGTCGTTCAACGTCGGCGTTCAGAATGTTGGCTAAGTGCGATAAAAACCAGTCATTCACTACCATGCCACCGTCAACACGCAGCTGATCCAAGCGGATACCGTCCTTTTGCATGGCTGTTTGCAGGTCCTTGGTTTGATAGCAAACAGACTGCACGCCTGCGGAGACCATTTCTGCAATACCTGTGTCACGGGTTAAACCAAACACAGCCCCGCGGGCATCGGGATCCCAATACGGAGCACCTAAACCGGTAAAGGCAGGCACCATATACACCCCATGGTCCGGCGCCACAGACTGAGTTAGCGCTTCCACTTCACTAGCGTGTTTAATTAAATGCAAACCATCTCGTAACCATTGAATGGCTGCGCCGGCCACAAAAATGCTGCCTTCAATAGCGTACACCGGTTTGCCATTAAGCCGGTAGGCCATAGTAGTCAGTAGTCGGCTACTTGATGTTAATGGTTTATCACCTGTATTGAGCATTAAAAAACAGCCGGTGCCATAGGTACTTTTGGCCATTCCCGGCTCAAAACAAGCCTGCCCAAACAAAGCCGCTTGTTGGTCGCCAGCCACGCCTTGAATGGGTAACTTATGGCCTAATACATAGTCGGACATATCACCAAAGTCAGCCGCACTGTCTTTGACTTGCGGCAACATTTGATCAGGAATATTAAATAATTCCAGCAGCTGTGCATCCCAAGCTTGGGTGTGAAGGTTGAATAGCATGGTACGCGATGCGTTGGTGGCATCAGTGGCGTGAATACTGCCTTGGCTTAAATGCCACATCAGGTAGCTATCTACGGTGCCAAATAGCAGCTGCCCTTGCTCTGCAAGTGCTCGGCTACCCTGAACGTTATCCAAAATCCAACTGATTTTAGTGGCTGAAAAGTAAGGATCAAGTAGCAAACCCGTTTTCTCAGTTATGGCCGCTTCGTGGCCCGCCAATTTGAGTTGATTACACAAATCGGTGGTGCGCCGATCTTGCCACACTATGGCAGGGTAGATGGCATCACCCGTGCGTTTATCCCACACTATGGTGGTTTCCCGCTGGTTGGTAATACCAACGCAGGTGATTTGTTTGGCGTTTAGACCGCTTTTTTCTAATGCTTGGCGACAGGCTTTGATGACCGTGTCTAGAATGTCTTGTGGCTGGTGTTCTACCCAACCATTATGCGGAAAGTGTTGTTGAAACTCATATTGGGCCGTGCTCACCACGCTACCGTCACTGGCAAAAATAATGCATCGAGAACTAGTCGTACCTTGGTCAATGGTGAGGATGTATTGGGTCATAGCCTACTCGTTGATGGTGATCTAATGCTCGGAAAGGATCCCTAGCTCATCCCAGAGTTCATCGACGCGCCGTTTAACAGATGCGTCCATAGTAATAGTACGACCCCATTCGCGACTGGTTTCACCTTCCCACTTGTGGGTCGCATCCATGCCCATTTTGGAGCCTAAACCCGACACAGGTGAAGCAAAATCAAGGTAATCGATGGGCGTATTTTCCACCAACAAAGTATCTCTAGCAGGGTCCATACGAGTGGTCATGGCCCAAATAACGTCTTTCCAATCCCGTGCATTAACATCGTCGTCGGTGACAATAACAAACTTGGTGTACATAAACTGGCGCAAAAAGGACCACACACCCATCATCACGCGCTTGGCATGGCCTGGGTACTGTTTTTTCATGGTCACTACGGCCATACGGTAGGAACACCCTTCTGGTGGCAGGTAAAAGTCGGTGATCTCTGGAAACTGTTTTTGTAATAAAGGCACAAATACTTCGTTTAATGCCACCCCTAGCACCGCAGGTTCATCCGGTGGGCGCCCGGTATAAGTGCTGTGGTAAATCGGGTCTTTACGGTGCGTGATGCGAGTGACGGTGAACACGGGAAAACTGTCCACTTCGTTGTAATAGCCGGTATGATCGCCAAATGGACCTTCGTCTGCCATATCGTCAGGGGTGATATGGCCTTCCAAAATATATTCTGCACTGGCGGGCACTTGAAGGTCATTGGTTAAACAGGTCGCCACTTCGGTTTTACTGCCGCGTAATAATCCAGCAAAAGCATATTCGCTTAAGCTATCGGGGACTGGGGTGACGGCGCCCAAAATGGTGGCAGGGTCTGCCCCTAACGCCACAGAGACTGGGAAGTTTTCACCTGGGTGGGCTATTTTCCAATCACGAAAATCGAGCGCACCACCGCGATGCGACAACCAACGCATGATTAAGCGATTTTTACCAATCACTTGTTGGCGGTAAATACCCAGATTCTGTCGTTGTTTATTGGGGCCACGAGTAATCACCAAAGGCCATGTAATCAGCGGCGCCGCATCTTCTGGCCAACAGGTTTGAATGGGCAATTTAGAGAGATCAACTTCGTCATCGCTCATCACATATTGCTGGCACGGCGGCTTGCTAATAAGCTTGGGCGCCATGTTGAGCACTTGTTTGTAGAGCGGCAACTTACCTAATGCATCCTTAAACCCTTTAGGCGGCTCAGGTTCTTTTAACGAGGCTAATAAATGCCCGATGTCGCGTAGACTGGCGACACTGTCTGCACCCATGCCAAGGGCCACTCGTTTAGGTGTACCAAACAAGTTGGCTAATACGGGGGTGTCGTACCCTTTGGGGTTTTCAAATAATAATGCAGGACCTTCTGCGCGCAGGGTGCGGTCGCAAATTTCGGTCATTTCGAGGTAGGGGTCCACCTCGGTGGTAATACGTTTAAGCTCGCCTTGTTCTTCTAAGCTGGCAATAAAATCGCGTAGGTCTTTATATTTCATAGTCATAACCTACGCGGTCTCGCTGCTTATTTGGTGCCGTTTACTTGCGCTTCATCGACATGAAGAATTCTTCATTGGTTTTGGAGCCTTTGAGCTTATCTAATAAGAACTCAGTTGCTTGACCGTCTTCCATTGGATCCAACAGCTTGCGTAAAATCCACATGCGCTGCAACTCGTCTTCGCGGGTCAACAACTCTTCACGACGGGTTGATGATTTACGAATGTTAATGGCAGGGAATACACGGCGCTCGGCGATCTTACGATCCAAGTGCACCTCTGAGTTACCTGTACCTTTAAATTCTTCAAAGATCACTTCGTCCATCTTGGAACCGGTTTCGGTTAACGCGGTGGCAATAATGGTTAAGCTGCCACCTTCTTCAATGTTACGGGCGGCACCAAAGAAACGCTTTGGGCGTTCTAACGCGTGAGCGTCTACACCACCGGTCAATACTTTACCGGAAGACGGCACAACCGTGTTGTAAGCACGGGCTAAACGAGTGATTGAGTCGAGCAAAATCACCACGTCTTTTTTGTGTTCTACTAAGCGCTTGGCTTTTTCTACCACCATTTCTGCCACTTGAACGTGACGTGATGGTGGTTCATCGAAGGTACTGGCAACTACTTCGCCACGCACCGAACGCTTCATGTCGGTCACTTCTTCTGGACGCTCGTCGATGAGCAATACAATCAAGTGACAGTCTGGATTATTACGGGTAATTGAATGCGCAATGTTTTGCAACATCAAGGTCTTACCGGCTTTTGGCGGCGACACAATCAGGGCCCGTTGGCCTTTACCCATAGGCGCGGTTAAATCAATAACACGGGCTGTTAAGTCTTCACTAGAACCGTTGCCCAATTCCATGGTCAAACGCTCTTGGGGAAATAGCGGGGTTAGGTTTTCAAATAATACTTTATGTTTAGCCTGTTCTGGTGGGCCAAAATTAATGCTGCTGACCTTAAGTAAGGCGAAATAACGTTCGCCATCTTTAGGTGGGCGAATTTTGCCATCGATGCTGTCGCCTGTGCGCAGGCTAAAGCGGCGAATTTGGCTTGGCGACACGTAAATATCATCCGGCCCTGCTAAGTAGGAAGCATCTGCTGAGCGCAAGAAGCCGAAGCCATCTTGCAAGATTTCCAACACACCTTGGCCGAAGATGTCTTCGCCGCTTTTGGCGTGCCGTTTAAGAATGCTAAATATACATTCTTGTTTACGAGAGCGAGCAACGTTGTCTAGGCCCATGCCTTTGGCAATCTCGATAAGTTCGGGCATTGATTTTGTTTTTAATTCAGTCAGATTCATAATAAGTAGAGGGGCGGCAGTGCGCCATGGGGATAAAAAAGATTATTGGAATAATTGAGGCTATGTAAGCCCATTCGCGCCCAGCCGGTGAGACAGAAGGTCTTGCTGGAGCAACTACAGTCTGTATCAACGGGCAGCGAGTGTCAACGTTTAAAATACGCTGGCAAGGCGATAATGTTCTATTGCAGCATCCATGTGGCCTAAATCATGCTGTAAACGGGCCATTTCTGCGTGCGCGTGTTTGCTTGCCTGCAGGTTTAAACTAGCCTGCAAATAGTCTTGGGCCTTGCCCCACAACTCTAACCGGCGACACAAGCGGCCTAAGGTGAGCTTTAGGGCTGCGCTGTCTTGCGCCTTGGTTTGCCAAGCTTCCGCGGTACTAAGCCGCTGTTCGATGTCCATCAAGGGCAAGTGGGCGTATTCCAATACCAGTTCATCCTGCCATTGTTGCGCTAAATGTTGCTCAATGAATGCGGCGGTTTTAACTGCAGGGCTCGCTTCTATGCGGCCCATGGATTGGGCATAAGCTAAAATACTGGCACCGTGCTGAGTGACAGCGGGTGGCGCTTTCTGCCAGAGTGCCTGAAGGTTATCTAAGCCATTATCGGCAGCATTGGCGGCGTTTTTTTGAGTTTGAGCAAAGGCTCTACCGTAGGCTAATTGCTGCTGACGGCTCAACTGCTCTGGAGTTAATTGTTTATACTTACCCACAGCACTGAGCAACTCAATCAGCTCTGGCCATTGCTCTACACGCTGCAATACATCCAATAACAACTGATTCGCTTCGGCATGTTGCGGGTTGAGTTGATGTAATCGTTGCAAGGATTCTAATGCGCTTTGATCCTCGCCTTGATACAGACACACTTCAGCCAACTTTAAATGTACCAATTGCTGACTACCGGGAAACTCCGTAACTAAGCGCTGCAACACTTGCTTAGCTTCATCCAATTTACCTTGACGCCCCAAGGCCGTTGCCAAGGCTGGCAATACTACGATGGGCTGGGTGGTCACCGGAGCAAGCTCAGCGAATTTTTTTTCTGCGCGCAGGTTTTGGCCGTCGGCCAAGGCCAATAAACCATGTCGGGTTTGCATCTGCATACGCTTTAACCGGCTAGACTCTTGCCAACGGCCTAATACTTGAAAGGGTAAGTTAAACGCCACCAACAGCCGCAGGCTTAACACTGCGGCTACAAACAACAGCACCACCGCCGCCAATAGCAGCCACAAGCTCATTTCCACACTGGTGTTGCCCCAAGCCAACAGCGCATATCCAGGGTCAACATGCATTAACGTGCCCAGCCACGCACCAGCTAACAGAACCAACAACACTACTACAACCCAAAATCGCATGGCTTTACTCCTGCACTGCCGACACGCTAGGGGTGTCGTGTAAGGTCGCTATAAAACCTTGCAAAGCATTAAGCGAACCACTGATGTTAGGCATGGTCACTAGTACCTCAACCTCGGTTAAGGTGGCCACCTGCTTGTGCATGGCTTGCGCGACCTTGTCATTGGCCCGATAGTATTGCTGTAACAGCTGCTGTACCTGAATTAAAGACTGATCATAAATGCTTTGTTGGCGGCGCAGTAAGGCGACCTGAGTCTGACTTAAGGCCATTTCGATACGCATACGCACCAACAGTTCCGCAGCAGGTGTAAGCAACTGTTGGTCGGCTTGTGTACGGGACTGAACCTTGACCAGTTGCCTCAACTCACCCCAAATACTTGATGATACTGCTTGGGTAGATTGCCACAGTAATTGCGTCCAAGAGCTTGATGGGACCTCCGATGTAGTTGCAGATGAGGCTGTAACCTCGACAACGACTGGCTTGGCTTGTGGCGCCTGTGCCCGTGGCGCAATAAAGGTTAACTGGCTGGCTTGGCCGGTGAGCGCTGCGAGCTGTGCATATACACCCTCCACGTCAATGCTAGGCACCAAGGTGAGCGCCGCTAAGTCTGCAGCAATAGCTCGTCTCACCCCATAAGTGCCCACCTGCTCACTATCGCGTATGATGATGTCGGCAGCCTGCAACAAAGCAATCGCCGAACTGCTCGCTTGCTCCATAGCCAAACGCTGGTTGGCCAAACGCAATAAATACTCTGCTTCTGCCAATTGCCACTGAGGTAACACTAAACCCTGATCTAACTGGGCCTTGGCCATGCGCTCCATCGAGTTGATTAAGGCGTTGTCCATGCGACTCACTTGCGCACTGAGGTCACCTTGTTGCTGGGAAAATTGGGTTGTTGCGCTTTGCTGAGTTGCTGACAGCTGTGCCACCTTTTGTGTCAGCGTTTGCTGTTCTTGTTGCCATTGTTGTAGGTTGGCCAATTGTCCCGTTTGGTCGCTAGCGATGTTGGCGTATTGGCTTTGTGATTGCCACTGCATATAGCCCAAACCAACAACGGCCGCTACAAGCAGTAGCACCAACAGCCACAGCAGACCGTGTGTAGCATTGGCTGTTGTTACGGGTTTGGCGGCAGATGGTTTTGCTTTCGCTGCGCGATCTGCGGATTTAGAAACCGACTTCACTTCGGGCTCGGTTTTGGTTGGTGTTTTGGTCTTGTCTTGTGTCACTTTGTCAGCATCCTTATTCACGGCCATTATGACCTCACGTCACTCGGCATTGAGTGCCCTTACCCGCTGTAATAAAGTATCGCACATTGCTTGGTTGCTAGCACCTTCACTTACCAGCAACTGCTGGTAACCTAATTCGTGTGCCTGCTGTGCTACCCGTTGGCTAGGCACCAGCAACACCGTTTGCTGTGGGTCGCACCAGTGTTCGCCACCTAAAAGGTGATCAAAGTTGGCTAATGTATCGCCACTTTGTAACACCACAGCTTGGGGTGAAAAACGCTCTAAGTGTAGCAGAGTCTGCGTATTTATGACCGGTGTTTGACGGCGATAACATTGTGCATACTCTACCGTTACGCCTTCGTCTCGAAGTGTTTGTGCGAGGGTTTCTCTCCCCCCCACACCCCGCACGATAAGCACCTTGTGATGGGGCTCTATTTGCGGCATTAAATCGACCAGTAAGTCTTCACTGGTGTCGCCCAATTTGGGCCGTTGCGCATCCACACCATAACCTTGCAACTGTGCCTGCGTTGAATGGCCCATGGCCCACCACTGCACACCTACGGGCCACTGCGGCCAGTACCCTTGAGTCAAGTCCAGCCAGTGATGTGCGGCATTGCTGCTAATCACAATCACATGATCAAAGGTATACAGGTCCATGGCCAGACGTTTGCTTTGCATGCCATCGGCCGAACTGGGATCCACAGGCGCAATAGCTAAGCAGGGTTGGTGCAATACCTCAAAGCCACTGTCAGTCATCAGATCAATCATTGCCGTTGCTTGGGCTGTGGGTCGTGTCACCAAAACGCGCATCATGGCTAAACCGGTTTATTGTGCACTATAAATGGCTTGTAAAATTTCTCCGGCACCTTGAGCCAGCAAGTCTTCTGCTGCAGTAATGCCCAACGCTTCTGCATCTTCGCGCGGGCCGGTAATCTCGGTCGTCAGTACTCGGCTGCCGTCTACCTCGCCCACCAACCCGCGCAACCACAACTGATCTTGCTGCAGCTCGGCAAAACAGGCGATAGGCACCTGACAGCCACCTTCTAAACGCCTATTTAATGCCCGCTCAGCCGTCACACGGTCGGCTGAGTCTTGATGGTGCAAGGGCGCCAATAAGGCCATGGTTTTAGCATCGTCCAAACGACACTCCACACCCACGGCACCTTGGCCACCGGCGGGTAAACACTGGGTGTTGGTTAAGCGCGATTGAATGCGGTGATGAAAATCGAGGCGCATAAGGCCCGCACTGGCAAGAATAATGGCATCATATTGGCCCGCATCTAACTTCGCCAAACGGGTATTTACGTTACCTCGTAAGTCCAGTAATTCAAGGTCGGGGCGCAGAGCCTTCACTTGTAGCTGGCGACGTAGACTAGAGGTGCCCACTGTGGCACCTTGGGGCAAGTCATCTAGGCAATTAAACTGGTTGCTCACAAAGGCATCGCTGGGATCTTCGCGCTCACAGATAATTGCTAACCCCAAACCTTCGGGAAATTCCATGGGCACATCTTTCATAGAGTGTACGGCAATGTCAGCCCGGTCTTCCAGCATGGCTTGCTCTAGCTCTTTGACAAACAATCCTTTCCCACCCACTTTGGCTAAGGGCACATCCAAGATTTTATCGCCTTTAGTTTTCATACCCAGCAATTCAACCACCAAACCTGGGTGATGACGCTCGAGCTCGGCTTTTATAAAATACGCCTGCCAAAGGGCGAGCTGGCTTTCACGGGTAGCAATTCTTAACGTAGTCATAGTTCTTCAAAGGGGTTGAGACAATATTATGGGGACTAGTGTATCAAATTGCTCACCCATAGACGCCATACCGGTACTGTTTTATTGATCAGTTACAGGTAAAATACGCCCTTATCTGCCCTTTTCCAACTACGAGCCATTTTATGCCCTCTGAATCCCTTGCCGATGTAGAAAGCCCGCGTCGTATTCGTAGTTTTGTAAAACGTGCTGGCCGCATGACGCCGTCGCAAGAACACGCTTTGGAGCATTATTGGTCACGCTATGGTTTACAACTTAGCCAAGGACTTCTTGATTTTGAAGCGCTGTTCGGCAACGACCATCCGGTGATCATGGAAATCGGTTTTGGTATGGGCGACTCACTCTCTACCATGGCAGCTACCATGCCGCAAAACAACTACATTGGCATCGAAGTACATCGCCCGGGCGTGGGCCGTTTATTGAATAATATTGCCACTCAAGAATTAACCAATGTACGGGTGTTTTGCGACGACGCCATTGAAGTCATGGCTCAATGTATTGCCGACGGCAGCTTAGGTGGTGTACAGCTGTTCTTCCCAGACCCTTGGCATAAAAAGAAGCACAACAAACGCCGTATCGTGCAACCTCAATTTGTTCAAGACATCCGTCAAAAGCTAACCGTTGGTGGCGTATTCCACATGGCCACCGATTGGCAGCCCTATGCAGAACACATGATGGAAGTAATGGAGCCCGCCGAAGGTTACAGCAACTACGCGGGTGCCAACCAATACTCACCCCAACCAGATTACCGCCCTAGCACCAAATTCCAACGCCGTGGTGAAGGCAAAGGACATGGCGTGTGGGATTTAATGTATGGCAAAAACGGCTAACGGGCCTGCACACCCATGACCCCCGCCATCGACCAGCTTATCAAGCTGGGTATAACCTACCAAATACACGAATACACTCACGCCTCGAGTGCAGTATCTTATGGCATGGAAGCGGCGCAAAAAATGGGCGTGGTGTCGCAACGGGTGTTTAAAACTCTGGTGGTAGATGCGGGTAACAAACGTTTGGCGGTGGCGGTGCTGCCGGTTGATCAACAACTCAACTTAAAACTAATGGCCAAAGCCATTGGCGCAAAAAAAGCGAGCATGGCAGACCCAGATGAAGTGAGCCGTAGTAGTGGTTATGTGTTGGGTGGCGTGAGCCCTATTGGGCAAAAGCGCGGGCTTACTACGGTGATTGATATTAGCGCCGAAGCCTTTGAAAGCATCTATGTGAGCGGTGGTCGTAGAGGTTTGGAGATCGAGCTTGCAGCCAGAGATTTAGCCACCGTGACCGAGGGTCAGTTTGCAGCCATTACTTAGTTGATTCGGCTGATTTTTGTTTTTTGGATCGTGTGCGCGAAGGTCAAGCACGCCCCATATGGCCAAATAACCCAACAATGTCACTACGGCAACAACACCCACACCTATAATAATATCGTTAAGCATCTTTAATCTCCTGAGTTAACCCATCCAACCGCGACAACTTCACGCCTCCAAACCCATTGTTGCAAATAAGTTTAGTCGACAAAAACTAAAGTGCCAAAATGCAAAGGTATCTGGGATTAATCGGTAAAGGTCACGTAACTCGGATCTAGGTCAACCACCTGTGCGCTCATGGCGGCCGAGGTGATGCCGATATCAATGAGGCTTTGTACAATCATGTTGCTCAAGCCTTGTTTTTGCTCGGCAGTACGGCCAGACATGATGTGTGAGGTAGTGTGAATAAAGCGGTCTGAACCGGTGCCCGATACGTGGTGGTCGTAGCCGGTGCAACGCACTTTAATGTGGTCCGTTTGAAATAATTCTGAATTTACGTGGGCGTCGAACACGGCGCGTAGTAACTGATCAGGAGTCACGCTGGAACTGAGCTGGTTGGAAATTTCTATGACGCAATGTGGCATGGTGCAATCCTGCTGAGTATATTGGTGTGTGTTATAAGTGATATTGAGCACTTTGATCGTGCACAGCATCAACAAAAACTTTTGCACTTTCGGGGTCTACAAACTGGTGAATGCCGTGGCCTAGGTTAAATACATGACCGTCGTTGGTACCAAAGTCTGCCAAAATACGGCCAACTTCAGCCTGTATTGTGGGTGCGTCTGCATACAAAACGCTAGGGTCCATGTTGCCTTGCAGAGCCACTTTATCGCCCACACGCTCACGGGCAACACCGGCTTCTATAGTCCAATCTAAACCTAGGGCATCTGCACCTGTGGCAGCCATTTGCTCTAACCATTGACCACCATTTTTGGTGAATAGAATCACTGGCACTGGGCGACCTTCCGATTCACGAGTAAGGCCATTAACAATACGCTGCATGTAATCTAGGGAGAATGCTTGGTAACAAGGGCCGCTTAATACGCCACCCCAGGTATCAAAAATCTGTACCGCTTGCGCGCCGGCTGCAATTTGGGCGTTAAGGTAGGCGATCACTGAATCGGCCAATACGCTAAGCACCTGGTGCAGCAATTCCGGGGTTGAGTACATCATGGCTTTAATATGACGGAAGTCTTTACTGGAACCGCCTTCAATCATGTAGGTGGCCAAGGTCCAAGGGCTACCGGAAAAACCAATCAACGGCACGTCACCCGACAAAGCGCTACGGATAGTGCTAACGGCGTTCATCACGTAACCAAGGTCGTCGTTCATGTCCGGCACAGTAAGGGCGGCTACGTCGGCTTCTGTACGAACTGGCTTTTCAAACTTAGGGCCTTCGCCGGCTTCAAAGTATAAACCTAAACCCATGGCATCTGGCACGGTGAGGATGTCTGAGAACAAAATAGCCGCGTCTAGGTCGTAACGACGTAGCGGCTGTAGTGTTACTTCACAGGCAAAATCGTCGTTTTTACAAAGGCTTAAAAAGTCACCTGCTTCAGCACGAGAGGCGCGGTATTCTGGCAAATAACGGCCGGCTTGGCGCATCATCCATACGGGTGTTACATCCACAGATTGGCCCATAAGAGCACGAAGGAAACGGTCGTTTTTTAATTTAGGTTTAGAAGCAGTCATAGCGGACAAAGAGGCCTTAAGGCGAGATAATAAGGATAGCTGCTAATGATATAGATCACCTGCTTAATTGTCACGGATTGTGGCAACTAAGCAGGTTTATACTGCCGTGAGGTTAGACTTGTAAGTAATCTAAGATGCCATCGGCAGCGCGACGGCCTTCATCAATGGCGGTAACAACAAGGTCTGAACCACGTACCATATCGCCACCGGCAAAGATTTTGGCATTGGAAGTTTGGAAGGCGTACTTTTGCGTCACTAAATCAGATTTTTGTGGCACTTTTACGCGGTCCCAATCATCCAGTTCAATGCCGGCATCCGCCATCCACGGGGTTGGGCTTGGGCTAAAACCAAAAGCCACAACCACAGCATCAACTGCAACAATCTCTT
Source organism: uncultured Oceanospirillaceae bacterium (assembly GCA_965366045.1). GTDB lineage: Bacteria > Pseudomonadota > Gammaproteobacteria > Pseudomonadales > Balneatricaceae > Njordibacter. Next base: position 5,447 of record CBDUDU010000015.1, on the reverse strand, counting down.
CGCTACCTTCAATCACAACAGGGCGTCGACGACCATTTTCGTCGGCCTCACCTAATTCTGTAGTCACTAGTTTGATACCAGTGACCTTACCATCTTCGCCTACAATTTCTACCGGAGAACGGTTGAACAAGAACTGCACACCTTCTTCTTTAGAGTTGCCTACTTCTTTCACAGAGCCAGGCATATTGGCTTCGTCACGGCGATAGGCGCAATACACGTTGGCCGCAGCTTGGCGGATGGCAGTACGATTACAATCCATGGCGGTGTCGCCACCACCTAATATCACCACTTGTTTGCCTTTTAAATCAACAAAATCGGCTTCGTCTTTTTCAAAACCCATACGGCGATTAATGTTGGAAATAAGATAAGGTAACGCTTCGTGAACACCGTGTAGGTCTTCACCCGGGAAACCGCCGCGCATGTACTTGTAGGTACCCATGCCCATAAATACGGCATCATATCCATCCATCAGCTGACCTAAGGTAATGTCGGTGCCAACTTCTACGTTGAGTTGAAACTCGATACCCATGCCTTCAAAAATCTCACGCCGCTTGGCCATCACTGGTTTTTCAAGCTTAAATTCGGGGATGCCAAAGGTTAGCAAACCACCAATTTCTGGATGACGATCAAACACTACAGACGACACACCGTTACGCGCTAATACATCGGCACAGGCCAAACCTGCAGGCCCAGCGCCAATAATAGCGACTTTCTTGCCGGTCTCCACTACATGACTGAGGTCTGGTGTCCAACCCATGGCAAAAGCCGTGTCGGTAATGTATTTTTCCACAGAACCAATGGTGACTGCGCCAAAACCGTCATTGAGGGTACATGCACCCTCACACAAGCGATCTTGTGGGCATACACGGCCACAAACTTCTGGCAGTGAGTTGGTCTGGTGACACAGTTCTACCGCTTCTAGAATGTTGCCTTCTGATACCAGCTTTAACCAGTTAGGAATGTAGTTGTGCACTGGGCACTTCCATTCACAATAAGGGTTGCCGCACTCTAAACAGCGGTGCGCCTGAGGTTTAGCTTCTACCTCGGTATATGGGTGATATATTTCAGCAAACTGGCGCTTACGCAAGTCTTGATGCACCTTTGATGGGTCTTGACGACCTACGTCGATGAATTGAAAATGGTTATCTAATCGTTGAGCCATAGTTGCCTCGTATTCTTTGTAATGTGTTTCTAAGTGCTTGGCAATCAGCTGCTAAGCCTTGGGATTATTCTGTCTTAGTCCGAGTGGTCGCCATAAGCTGCTGTAAATTGGCGGCTTTGGGTTTAACTAACCAGAACTTACTCACATAATCTTCAAAATGTTTACTTAACTCTTTACCCCAGCGGCTGCCCGTAGCTTCGAAGAAGTCATCTAGTATGCCGCGCAAATAGCTGCGGTATTCTTCCATGTCTTCGCCACGAATACGGTGAATTTCGACTAACTCGCTGTTGTATTTGTCTACAAACGTGCGATCAAGGTCTAACACAAAAGCAAAGCCACCAGTCATGCCTGCACCAAAGTTATATCCTGTATTGCCTAATACTGTCACGACGCCACCTGTCATGTATTCACAACAATGATCGCCTGCGCCTTCGATTACCGCATAAGCACCTGAGTTACGCACGGCAAAACGCTCGCCAGCACAACCTGCAGCCATGACGCTACCACCCGTGGCACCATACAAGCACGTATTGCCCATAATAGAAGTCACGTTAGACTTAAAGCCAGAACCTTTAGGTGGGTAGATAACAAGCTTGCCGCCGGCCATTCCCTTGCCTACATAATCGTTGGTATCGCCTTCAAGGTACATGTTTAAACCACCGGCATTCCACACGCCAAAACTCAAGCCGGCCACACCCTTGAGATAAACTTCCAACGGATGACTCGACATGCCCTGATTGCCATGTAGCTTGGCGATAGCACCAGAAACGCGAGCACCTACTGAGCGATCGCAGTTGGTGATGTTAAATTCAAATCTGCCACCTTTTGAATTAGCAATAGCATCAGACATTTGATCTAACATCTGTTGGTTCATCGCACCCGGGTCGTAAGGCTCGTTACGGCTCACCTGGCAAGTATTAGGCTGATCCGGAGCAATACCCGCTTGGCTTAGCAGTGGCGACAGGTCTAAATTACGTTGCTTGTTGGTCACGCCTGCAGAGGTTTCTAGAAGTTCTGTATGGCCTACCAACTCTTCAATACTGCGCACACCTAACTGCGCCATTACTTCACGAGTTTCTTCGGCAATAAAGGTGAATAAGTGCTTCACCATTTCTACGGTACCGCGGAAGTGATGATCACGTAACTGTTGGTTCTGTGTGGCTACACCCGTGGCGCAGTTGTTAAGGTGGCAAATACGCAGGTACTTACAGCCTAGCGCCACCATAGGTAGTGTGCCAAAACCAAAGCTCTCGGCACCGAGTAAGGCCGCTTTGACGACATCAAGGCCGGTCTTTAAGCCACCATCCGTTTGTACTCGCACTTTGCCACGCACCCCGTTGCCTCGTAAGGATTGGTGCGCATCAGCTAGGCCTAGCTCCCAAGGGGAGCCCGCATAACGGATAGAAGTTAGTGGGCTTGCCGCTGTACCGCCGTCGTAGCCAGAGATAGTAATCAAGTCGGCATATGCCTTAGCTACGCCTGCAGCAATGGTACCTACACCTGGGCGAGACACCAGTTTTACTGAGACCAAGGCTTCTGGGTTGACTTGTTTTAAGTCAAAAATCAGCTGGGCCAAATCTTCAATCGAATAGATATCGTGATGGGGCGGTGGTGAAATTAGGGTGACCCCAGGTACCGAATATCGCAAAGTAGCAATGAGGTCGTTGACCTTGCCGCCAGGTAGCTGACCACCTTCGCCGGGCTTAGCGCCCTGAGCTACTTTGATTTGTAATACTTCTGCACTTGCAAGGTAGGCAGGGGTCACACCAAAACGACCGGAGGCGATTTGCTTAATTTTAGAACGCTTGTTGGTGCCATAACGCACCGGATCTTCACCGCCTTCACCAGAGTTTGAGCGGCCGCCGAGTTCGTTCATGGCCATAGCCAGTGCTTCGTGGGCTTCTGGTGACAAAGCACCTAACGACATAGCCGCACTATCAAAGCGTTTGAATATTTCAGTAACAGGTTCTACTTCGCTAATGTCGATGGCTTTGGCTGGCTTAAGTTTAAGCAAGTCGCGCAAAGACGCTACACCACGTTCGTTAACTAGCTTGGCGTACTTCTTGTACACTTCATAGTCGCCGGTTTGTACGGCTGTTTGCACGGTAGTGACTACGTCGGGGTTATAGGCGTGGTACTCACCGCCGTGAACGTACTTGAGTAGCCCGCCTTGCTGAATAGGTTTACGGTCTATCCATGCCTCTGCGGCTAAGGCTTGTTGCTCCAACTCAAAGTCGTCAAATTGTGCGCCTTCAATGCGGCTAGCCACACCATGAAAACATAAGTCCACCACTTTACTACTCACACCGATGGCTTCAAACAATTGTGCACCACGGTAGGAGGCGACGGTAGAGATACCCATCTTAGACATGATTTTAAGCAAGCCTTTGTTAATGCCTTTACGGTAAGCTTTGTGGCAGTCGGTCGGATCACCAATAATTTCACCCGACGCAATCATGTCATTGATGACACGATAACTTAAATAGGGGTATACCGCCGTCGCACCGAAACCGATCAATACGGCAAACTGGTGTGAGTCTCTGGCGCTGCCGGTATCTACTACAATATTTGCGTTACAGCGTAAGCCTAGGTTAGTTAGATGATGGTGCACTGCTCCGGTCGCCATAGCTGCAGGGATAGGTAACATGCCCTTCTCAATGTCACGATCACTTAATACGATAATGCCTTTACGGTTACGCACAGATTCTGCGGCTTGCTCGCGTACTGCATCGATTGCGGCCTCTAAGCCAACAGCTGGATCATAGTTAAGGCTAATAATCTGCACTCTGAAGCCAGGCACGTTCATGTGCAACAAGCTCGTATACTTACTGGCGGATAGTACTGGAGCCCCCAGAACAATCCGTTTAGCTAGCTCTGGACCTTCTTGGAAAATGTTGCGCTCGCGGCCTAAACAGGTTTCCAACGACATCACTACAGCTTCGCGCAGCGGATCTATGGGCGGGTTAGTCACTTGCGCAAACTGCTGACGGAAGTACTCATAGACCGAGCGCACACGGCTTGATAGCACCGCCATAGGTGTATCGTCACCCATCGAGCCTACGCCTTCTTGTGCATTTTCCGCTAAGGGACGAATGATCTGATCACGCTCTTCCGAGGTGACTTGGTACATCTTCATATGTTGCTTTAGCTCACCTTCACTAAAGTCATCAAAGCACTGCTCTTCATCCAAGGTGCCCTCTAAACGAATAGCGGATTTACGCAACCATTTTTTATACGGCTGAGAAGCCTTGAGTTGGTCATCGATGTCTTTGGTGTGCATGACTTCGCCGGTGTGGGTATCCACAGCCAAAATTTGACCTGGCCCCACACGGCCTTTAGCCACCACGTCTAGCGGATCATATTCAAAGGTGCCAATTTCCGATGCCGTCACTAGGTAATCATCTTTGGTCATTACCCAACGCGATGGGCGCAAACCATTGCGGTCTAATAAACACACGGCATAACGGCCGGTGTTTAGTACCATGCCCGCTGGGCCGTCCCATGCTTCCATATGCATAGAATTATATTCGTAGAACGCCCGTAACTCTGGGTCCATTAACTCGTCATTTTGCCATGCTGGCGGCATGATTAAGCGTAAAGCCCGGAATACGTCCATACCACCCAGCACCATCAGCTCCAGCATATTATCCATGCTGGAGGAATCAGAGCCCGTGGTGTTGACCACACCTTCAAGGTCTTGTAGTTCAGGAATGAGCGGCGTCGACAAAACGTTCTGGCGCGCTTTGGCCCAGTTGCGGTTGCCTTCAATGGTATTGATTTCGCCGTTGTGAGCCAAGAAACGAAACGGCTGAGCCAAAGGCCAACGCGGTAAGGTGTTGGTAGAAAAACGCTGATGAAAAGTACAAATGGCGGTGGCGAGTGTTGGGTCACCCAAGTCTTTGTAAAATACCGGCAAATCCACCGGCATCATCAGGCCTTTGTATGACACCACACGATGAGACAAACTACACACGTAAAACTCTGTGTCAGCTTTGAGCGCAAACATGGTGGTTTTGCGAGCCACCAATAAGCGCGCTTCTAGTAATTCGCCTCGCAGGTCAGCACTGTTCACAAACACTTGCTCGATACGTGGCTGGCAATCAGCACCAATAGGGCCTAAGCATGACGCATCAACCGGCACTTCGCGCCAGCCCACAACTTCTAAGCCATTGTCTTCAATAGCTTGGTTTAGAATATTACGAGAGTGAGCCGCTTTATCTTCGTCTTGCGATAAAAACACCATACCCACACCGTAGGATTCGGTCAGTTCTTCAGAAAAACTATC
>CBDUDU010000014.1:0-37226 GCA_965366045.1 uncultured Oceanospirillaceae bacterium | reverse complement strand
TCTGCAACTTCTTGGCAAAAAGGTGCCTGTTTGTCGGTAATATTCAAAATCGACACTTGTTTTGGGGCTAACCAAGGTGGCATAGCGCCAGCAAAGTTTTCGATCAAAATACCCAAGAACCGCTCAAACGAACCTAAAGTTGCACGGTGAAGCATCACCGGAACTTCACGATCACCGGCTTCGTTAACAAACTGAGCATCAAGACGACCAGGCATAGAAAAGTCCACCTGAATGGTGCCACATTGCCACACGCGGCCAAGGCAATCCTTCAACGAAAACTCGATCTTAGGACCGTAAAAAGCACCTTCGCCTGGCAAAATATCAAACGGTAATTGCTTGGCATTTAGGGCTTCTTCTAACGCGGCTTCAGCACGGTCCCAAACTTCGTCGGCACCTACGCGCTCTTCTGGGCGTGTAGACAGCTTCAAAATCACATCGTCAAAACCAAAATCTTTGTACACGTCGTACAAGAAATCAATAAAACGAGCCACTTCATCCTGCATCTGACTTTCAGAACAAAAAATATGACCATCATCTTGCGTAAAGCTACGCACACGCATAATGCCATGCAAGGTGCCCGAAGGCTCATTGCGGTGACAAGAACCAAATTCTGCCATACGAATAGGCAGTTCTTTGTAGCTCTTTAGGCCTTGATTAAAAATCTGAATGTGGCACGGGCAGTTCATTGGTTTAACCGCATATTCACGGTTTTCTGATGCTGTGGTAAACATCATGGCAGAGAACTTGTCCCAGTGGCCAGAGCGCTCCCACAGGCTACGGTCTACAACCTGTGGCGTCTTTACTTCTTGATAGCCACCTTCAATCTGGCGCTCGCGCATATAACGCTCAACCACCTGATAAATAGTCCAACCATTGGGGTGCCAAAACACCATACCCGGTGCTTCTTCTTGGGTATGGAATAAATCTAGTTTTTTACCTAGCTTACGGTGATCACGCTTTTCAGCTTCTTCTAAGCGGTGTAAGTAAGCTTTAAGGTCTTTCTTATCAGCCCAAGCTGTGCCGTACACACGAGTTAACATGGCATTGTTAGAATCGCCACGCCAGTATGCACCAGCCACTTTCATCAATTTGAATGACTTAATGTGGCCCGTAGCAGGTACGTGTGGACCACGGCATAAATCGGTAAAGCCACCTTGGCTATAGAAAGATAAGTCTTCGTCGCCAGGGATGCTGTCGATGATTTCTACTTTGTAGTCTTCGCCTAAGTCTTTAAAGAACTCAACCGCGGCTGGGCGGCTCATAATACGACGCTCTACCTTAAGATTTTGTTTTACCAAAGCCTTCATACGAGCTTCAATTTTGATCAAATCTTCTGGAGTAAATGGGCGCTCGTAAGCAAAGTCGTAGAAAAAACCATCTTCGATTACAGGGCCAATAGTCACCTGAGCACCGGGAAATTCGTCTTGTACGGCTTGGGCCATCATGTGAGCGCAAGAATGGCGAATAACCTCTAGACCTTCTTCGTCACGGGCGGTAACAATAGCAAGGGCTGTATCTTCGGTGATGACATAACTAGTATCTACAATTTCGCCAGCCACTTTGCCAGCAACCGCGGCTTTAGCAAGGCCAGGGCCAATGTCAAAAGCAACATCATAAATTGATACAGGCGCGTCAAAAGCACGCTGACTGCCATCAGGAAGAGTAATTACAGGCATGAAATGTCCTTGCTCAGTGGTGGCCCCTACCAAAGGCCACTTGGGGTGATAAAAATGAGAGGCGTATTTTACCCTTATTGAGCCCTAACAACAAGACTTCCACTAAGCTACGCAGCAACCCATAGCCCGTGGCCTTGTATGGTTTCGCTACGCTGACAAAGACGCTCGACTATGAGGGGTCATAAAGTCGATCCGCGGGCCAGTCGGCACGATCAAGGTTGGATTTATGGTTTCGTGGCTGCCATAGTAGTGCGCCTTAATGTAATCCATGTGCACCGTTTCGGCAATGCCAGGAACCTGATACAAATCCCTTACATAGCCCCATAAATTTGGATAATCGACAATACGGCGGAGGTTACATTTAAAGTGGCCGACATAAACCGCGTCAAAACGTACCAAGGTAGTAAATAGCCGCCAATCCGCTTCTGTAATTGTGCTACCTGTGAGATAAAGGCGCTCGGAAAGGCGGCCCTCTAGGTTATCCAAGGCATTAAACACGTCGGCAACGGCCTCAGCATAAGCAACCTGAGTAGTGGCAAAACCAGCCCTGTAAACTCCGTTGTTAATGTTGTGGTAGATAAAGGCATTAAGCTCGTCGATTTCAGCCAGTAATTCAGGTGGCGAAAAGTCGCCTTCTACGGCACCCACATCATCAAACGCCGAATTGAACATACGGATAATTTCGGGGGATTCGTTACTTACGATAGTGTCAGTGTGCTTGTCCCATAACACCGGCACTGTGACCCGCCCTGTGTAGTCGGATAGCGCCGCTGTGTAGACCTGATGCATACGGCTAGCATTATGAATTGGGTCGGCGATCACCTGATCTCCAGGCTCAAAGGTCCAGCCTTCGTCACCCATATAAGAGTTAACTACAGAGATGGAAATCATGCCTTCCAAACCTTTAAGCTTGCGATAAATCATAGTGCGATGAGCCCACGGACAGGCCAGTGACACATAAAGGTGGTAACGGCCAGGTTCGGCTTTAAACCCACCCGTGCCCGAAGGACCTGCACTACCGTCGGCAGTAACCCAGTTGCGAAAGCTGGGCGCTTTACGCTCAAAACGTCCGCCGCTAGATTTGGTTTCATACCAATCCGTATGCCATTGCCCATCTATTAATAAACCCATGCTTTTCTCCTAAAATCTATTATTTTGAAAGTCTTCAAATGCCTGTAGCACTTCGGCTTTGGTATTCATAACGAATGGCCCGCCCCGTGCCACACTTTCATTGATGGGTGTGGCCGCAACTAATAAAAACTCAGAGGCGCTATTGCCTGCGGCAACCATAACCTCATCACCTTCACCCAACACGCCAAGCTGTTTAGGGGCCAAGGAGCGAGCCTCAACACCCACCAGCAAGTCGCCTTCAATCACATAAATAAAGGCGTTATCACCGGCCTTTATATTTTGCTTAAACTCGCCACCTGCCGGTAAGTTGATGTGCATATAAATGGGCTTAATATCATCACGCCTAACTGGGCCCGTAGTTCCGCCATTGGTAGCACCTGCAATCACTCGGGTTTGACCACCGTCAGTGCGCATTTCTACTGCAATGTCTTGAGCGTCAAATTCTTGGTAACTCGGTTCACACATTTTGTCTTTGCTAGCTAAATTTACCCACAACTGGAACCCCTTCAATAAGCCGCTCTCTTGGTCTGGCATTTCTGAATGCACTATGCCCTTACCTGCTGTCATCCATTGCACACCGTTGGCTGAAATAACACCTTCGCTGCCCATACTGTCTTTATGGCGCATACGGCCTTCTAACATATAGGTTACGGTTTCAAAGCCGCGGTGTGGATGATCCGGAAAACCGCCTATGTAGTCCTGCGGCTCATCACTTTCAAAGGCATCCAGCAATAAAAACGGGTCTAACATATTGAGCTGCGCAGTGCCGATAATGCGGGTCATTTTGACCCCATCACCGTCGAAGGCGGGCATGCCCGGAGTGCTATACAGCAACTCCCGAGACGAACTGTTTTGTTGTTGATTACTGGGCATATAAACTCCCTACGATTGCTTAGACTTTACGCGATTGTCCAGTGCGTATGGTCCTGGGCCTTGGGCTACTAGCAACAGAAAGCCACCCGCAATAGTCACATTCTTCAAAAAGCTGCTCATTTCGGCCTGGTTAGAGAAGTCGGCATGGAACAAGATCGCCGATAACACACTAAATCCCGCTAAGGCAGCGGCAAAAACACGTGTATTCCAGCCCAAAATAATAGCCAAACCACCGAACGTTTCAAGGGCAATAACTAAGGGTAACAAAGCGCCGGGGACGCCCATAGCATCCATGTAGCCTTGAGTGCCTGCGTAGTTACCAATTTTCATCAAACCAGACATGAAAAACATCATAGCCAATAGTAAACGTCCGGTAGGTGCTGCAAAAGTTTGTAGTTTGTTCATAACAGTAATACTCCATTTTTAATGTGTTTGAGCCACTCATTTGCTGGCTCGCTTTGTGATTCGCTTTAACTTGATATGCATCTTACATCTTGACTAAATAGAGAAAAACACAAACAATACGGAAACATTGTTCGCAAAACGAGAACTATTGCCGTGGGTCAATTAGAAGAAATGCAGGTATTTGTCAGAATTGTTGACGCCGGAAGTATCACCAAAGCCGCAGAACAGTTGAGTTTAGCTAAATCTGCCGTTAGCAAACGTCTAAGTGACTTAGAAAACAGATTAGGGTCTAAGCTCCTTAACCGGACTACTCGTAAATCGAGCCTTACCGAATCTGGCAGCCAGTATTATCAACGAGCGAAGCTTCTATTAAGTGAAGTTGAGGCGTTAAACGGCGACATAACATGCACCACTAAGGTGTTATCTGGAACTTTGAAACTAGCGGTGCCGCTGTCCTTTGGCATTACTCACCTGACACCTGCCATTGATCTATTTATGCGGCAGCACCCAGAACTCAAAGTTGAATTGGATTTTTCTGATCGCAAGGTAGATATTATTGAAGGCGGATACGACTTGGCCTTGCGCATTGGCACACTACAAGATTCCAGCCTACAAGCGCGTAAAATCACTCCTATAAAACACGTATTGTGCGCCAGTCCAAGTTATTTAGAACAACACAGCCTACCCAGCGAACCACAACAACTCAAACAACACAAAATACTTAAATATGGCAGCCTGCCTTTGGCGGGTATTCAGTTAGAAGATCAAGCAGGGCAAACTCATTTGGTGCACCTAGAGCCTCACCTTATTGCCAACAATGGTGACGCCATAAAGCAGCTAGCCCAAGCCGGACATGGCATTGTGGTCTTGCCCACCTTCATCGCATGGGATGCCTTGGCTAAAGGCGAACTAGTACCCGTGCTGGAGGATTACTCATTGCCGAGTATGATGGCTTATGTCATCTACTCACCCAACCGCTACTTACCCCAAAAGGTAAGACGTTTTATTGATTTTCTGCTTCAGCGTTTTGGCGATCACCCTTATTGGGACCAATACTAGCCCTGAGCTTCCAATAGCGACATTGAGTACTGTATATGTTTACTTGCAGCCTGCTGCGCAGCCACAGCATCACGACGCATAATAGCGTGGTAAATCGCCTCATGCTGCTCATGCACACGAGCCACCCATTGTTCCGGTGCACTTAACGTACGCGCCAAAGTGCCGTAGATGGCATTAAAAAACTGGGTATAAAGTAACTGACTTAAAGACACCACAATCAGATTGTGACTCGAGTGAGCAATGAGCATGTGAAACTGCAAGTCAGCCTTGGCTCGCTGCAAGGGGCTGCCTTTACGCTTCTGCATGGTTTGGTATTCGTCATCAATACACGCTAGCTGTGCATCCGTTGCCCGCTCACACACGTATTTTGCCGCCTCACTCTCCAACACCAGCCGCATTTCCATCACTGCCAACTGCAGTGCCACCGAATCTAATTCCACACCCGACGCAGAACCTAAAAAAGCGCTGGCAAACTGACCCTCAAATAAGTTGTTCACATAACAACCCGAACCATGTCGACTGGTCACCAGCCCCTTAGCCTCAAGCACTGTAATGGCCTCTCGCAAACAGGTGCGCGACACTTCAAAACGGCGCATTAATACCAGCTGCCCCGGCAACTTATCACCAGGCAACAACTTACACTGGCGAATATCCTGCTCTATGACCCCACTGACTTGCTCGACTCGATTCATAACATGCTCTTTGATTTATGGTCAGATCACTTTAACCCATACATCCCCAACCTACTAGAGACAAATTCCTTGCAGGGGCATAATGCCTTAAGTCATTGTATCGTCACCCACCAATTGCAATGTACGATCTACCCGGTATTAGGCAACAGGTAATTTATGTCAATTTCTCCCTACTTACAGCCCACGGCAAATACTATAACCCAACCCAAAGTAGCTTTGTTTGTCACCTGCTTGGCAGACTCTATGCGACCAAGTGTGGCCTTCGCCACAATAAAGCTACTAGAGGCTGCAGGTTGTGAAGTACACGTGCCTAAGGCGCAGACGTGCTGCGGCCAACCTGCATTTAACAGCGGCGACCGTAACAATACCCGCCTTATTGCCCAACAAACCATGGCTGCGTTAGCAGGTTACGACTACGTTGTGGGACCATCGGGTTCTTGTATTGGTATGCTGCACCAGTACCCAGACTTGTTTGAAGAAGGCAGCAAAGACTACCTATCTACCCAAGCATTGGCGCGCCAAGCTTATGAAATAACTAGCTTTTTAGTTGATGTGATGGCATTTAAACTGCCCCCAAACAACACCAAGGCGCAAATCACTTACCACGATTCCTGCGCCGGCTTACGCGAACTCGGCATCCACCAACAACCCAGAAAACTGTTGGCGCAGATGCCTAATATTCAACTCAAAGAAATACCCGAAGCCGATACCTGTTGTGGTTTTGGCGGTACCTTTTGTATTAAATACCCCGACATCTCCAACCGTATGGTAGAAAACAAAGTAGCCCATGCGCAATCTAATAAAGCGCAAATGCTGGTAGGCGGTGACCTAGGGTGCTTAATGAATATGGCAGGCAAACTCAAACGCCAAGGCAGCGGCCTACAGACTCGTCATATTGTGGAGTTACTGGCAGATTTATTACAACAACCTGCCCTGGGCGAAGCCCGTAACACCCCACTTAGGTCCGCCACCATCGACCTAGCGTACGAGGCATAACACTCATGGACATTAACAGCCCCGACTTTATTGCCCGTTCCAAGTCAGCATTAGAAAATGCTGACTTACAAAAAGCCTTAACCAACCTTAAAGCAGGCTTTCCCGGCAAACGCAAAAAAGCCATGGCACGCATGCCAGAATTTGACACCATGCGTGACCAAGCCGTTGAGATTAAAAATAAAGTCATTGAGAACCTCGACTATTACCTAGAAACCTTCGAAACTAAAGTGCAAGACAATGGCGGCCAAGTTCATTGGGCCCGAAATGCAGATGATGCCTGCCAAACCATTCTAGGCATCTGCCGTAGTGTCGACGCGAAGACGGTTACCAAGGGTAAGTCCATGGTGACGGAAGAAATCAACCTCAATAAGTTCCTAGAAAAACACAGCGTTACCCCAGTTGAAACTGACTTGGGCGAGTATATTTTACAATTACGCGGCGACCACCCCAGCCACATTATCGCGCCTGCCATTCACCTCAACTTACCGCAAGTAAGTGACATATTCGCCGAAAAACACAAATTACCACGCAAAGAAGACCCTGCAGAACTGATGCAGGAAGCCCGTGACATCATGCGTGATCACTTTGTTGCCGCGGACGTGGGCATCACCGGCGCTAACTTTTTTGTGGCCGAAACCGGTAGCACCATGATCGTCACCAACGAAGGTAATGGTGACCTGACGCAAACCTTACCCAAGGTGCACATTGTAGTCACCAGCATCGAAAAATGCGTGCCTACACTGGAAGACTTAAGCCTATTTATGCGCTTATTGTCGCGTTCGGCCACGGGCCAAGAAAGTGCCGTTTACAACACCTTATCGAGCGGCCCAAAACAAGCCGGCGACCAAGATGGCCCAGAACAGTTCCACGTGGTGCTAGTGGATAATGGCCGCAGTTCCATGGTGGGCGACGAGCAACAAGACATGCTGCGCTGTATTCGCTGTAGCGCCTGTATGAACCATTGCCCTGTGTATAGCCAAATTGGTGGCCATGCCTACGGTTGGGTCTATCCGGGCCCTATGGGTGCGGTGCTCACCCCCAAGATGATTGGCATTGAGCAAGCGGGCCACCTACCCAACGCATCTACTTTTTGTGGCAAGTGCGAGGCCGTTTGCCCAGTCCGTATTCCGCTGCCGAGCCTCATGCGAACGTGGCGTGAGCGGCAATTTGATAAGGGCCAAGGCCCTGCTGCCAGTCGTTATGGCATTCAAATTTGGGCGGCCTTGGCTCAACGCCCGTGGCTTTACCATGCCATGACCCGCATCGCTATACCCATGATGAAGCTTTGGTCTGGTCAAAAAAACCGTATATCTAGCCTACCCCTAGCTCGCGGCTGGACCATATGGCGCGACCTTCCTGCACCCGAAGGCAAAACCTTCATGCAGCAATGGAGCAAGAAAAACAAGGAGCAGCAGCCATGAGCACTGCAAGACAACAAATTCTCGGCCGCATTCGCAGCGGCCTCAAACGCGGCCCTTTGACTGAGCAACAACAAGCGCATTTGTCACAAGAGCTGAAGTCAAGAAAGCGCACCACACAGCCTGCTAGAGCTAAAGTCACCGGCCAAACAGCCCTAGATGACTTTAAAGCCATGGCCATAGAAGTGGCTACAGAAATCGTTAACCTCGCTAATTTAGAGGAACTACCACAAGCCATGAGCCAGCTCATGCAAGATTCAAATTTAACCCAACAACCGTTGGTGCTAGCGAAGGAACCTGACTTAGTGGCACTAAACTGGGCCGCTGCGGGCATCACCACCGACATACGGGTGTCCACCAAAGGCGACTCAGTGAGCCTGACTAACAGCCTGTGTGGTGTGGCCGAAACCGGCACCTTGGTGCTACGTTCAAGCCCCAACAGCCCCACCACGCTCAACCTGTTCCCAGACATCCATTGCGCGGTGTTACACAAACACAGTATCGTGGCGGGTTACGAAGACGCGTGGGATTGGGTACGTGATGGGGGTATTCCACGCACCGTCAACTTTATCACCGGTCCATCACGCAGCGCAGACTTAGAACAAACCCTACGCATGGGTGCCCATGGACCAAAACGGTTGGTTATTTTTTTACTGTAGGCTGTTAAAAAAGCCCTAGTTGGCGTTCGGTAATGTTAGCAAAACTGTCGTTTAAAAACGGTAAAATACCATCCACCACCGGCTCTATTTGGCGTTCAATGTAATGCTCGTAGTCATAGTTAACAGGTCCAATTTCTAACGGTTGTGGGCCTGTGAGAGTAATTACATATTCTATCCAGCCACCCTTAGCGTAGGCCGACGGCAAGTTGTTGTTTAAGCGCCAGGTTTCGGCTTTGCGCGCCGCCTGCACATGGGGCGGCACATTCTTCAAGTACTCCACCAAGGGCCTGCGCAATCGTTTCCGGTACACAAGTTTATGATCTAGCTGGCCAGTTCTTACCTGCTCCAATAAAGGTTTAATCAAATCGAGGTAAGGTTCATCATTAAAAATACGCTGATACAACTGCGCCTGTAACTCCCGCGCTAGCTTAGTCCAGTCGGTGCGCACTTGTTCCAAACCTTTAAATATCAACTTTTCTGTGCCATCTGGAGCAACGGCAACGCCCGCATAGCGTTTCTTACTACCAGTTTCTTGGCCTCTAACAGTGGGCATTATAAAACGACTAAAATAGGTTTCAAATTCTATTTCAAGGTGGCTTTTCAAGCCAAACTCTTCTGTTAAATGGCGCGTCCACCACTCATTGAGCGACTGCGCCAAGGCACTGCCTTTGGCTTGCACTTGTTCTAGCTCCAGCGTTTCGTCTCCCAGCCATACAAACACAGAATCGGTATCGCCATAAATTACCTGCATATCCTGTTGTTGAATAAGGTCTTTAGTTTGATTCAATACAGAATGGCCACGCATAGTGATAGAACTCGCCAAGCGCTGATCATAAAAGCGACACACACTCGAACCTAACACCCCGTAGCAGGAGTTCATTACAATCTTTATAGAAGTCGACAAGGGTGTATTATTATTGGCTTTGGCCACATCACGAGCGGCCCACAAATCGCCGATAATGTCGGGCAATACCGTTTGTGTACGGCTGAATTGAGCGCCTTTATAACCCCTAATGGCATCGGCCTCTTGCAAACCTTGGATCAGCCCCAGCGGGTCAATTTTGAAGCTACGGATGATACTGGGGTACAGGCTTTTAAAATCCAACACCAATACATTACGATACAAACCCGGCTTAGAATCCATGACAAAGCCGCCCGGGCTTTCGCCAGCCTGACCCGAGGCAAACGCGGGCGCCACGTACCCTTGCCGATGTAAACGCGGCAAATACAAATGGTCGAAGGCTTGGGACGAGCCACCCACACGATCCATCGGTAGGCCCGTAAGCCGTGCACGTTCGATCAAAAACGCCATCAAATCGGCCTTAATAAAAATATCCCACACCAAACGGCAATCTTCTAGGTTATACCTTACCAACGAGTCAGGGTCTTGCCTGTACATACGTTGAATTTCTTCGCCTCGATCTTGGGGTTTAGTAATGTCTTTGCCACGGCCTAATAGTTTTTGGGCTACATTTTCTAATGAAAAAGACTCAAACTGCCAAGTTGCTGAACGCATCACCTCAATGCCGTCCAAGGCCACACGACCCGGCATATACAATTTGGCTGGGCGATTGCCTTGACCCGCCCGCCAACGAATTTCTTCACCGCCACGGCCTAAGCGTAAACGCACACCGAGTTCACGCGCTCGAGCGCACAAAATTTGAAAATCAAACTGCACCACTGCCCAACCAATAATCGCATCTGGATCATACTCTTGTAACCATTGGCTAAACTGCTTCAGCAGTTGCCTTTCATTACTACACACACAGGTATAGTCCGGCACCGATGCAACAACATCGTTATCCATCCTCTTAGGCCAGTGTAACCACACCCGCTCTACCGATGTGTCGCCTTGTTTGCCGTATACCGCAATACTATGAATGATTTTGCCATCCATGGTGGTTTCTATATCTAAAGAAACGGCCTTGATATGGGGCACAAAATCACTCGATTTAACACGAACGTCGGTCAATTCGCCGTTTAACGGTTTAGTATCCGCCATCAAACTGGAGCTAATAAAGCGCTCCATTAAGTAACGTTCTTGGGGTTGAATGTCCTGTTCCATAAGGCCAATACTGGCGTCACGCAAGACTGAGCAGGTCTGCTGAAATAGCTTATGGTTAGTCATATAAAGAGCCACGGCCTGCTCTTGTTGAAAGGTTTTAAGCGCAATAGACTCAAAGCGCCAAATAGACTGAGACAAACCCATCGACTGTAATAATTTTTGCGCATGGGACTGTGCAGATGCAGGTAAAAAACACACCGATTCTTGCTTTGTTTGGCGTAAACACACCGCCCCGTCATCTGTAACCAGCCAATAGGTCAGGTTGATGCCGTGCTCGGTATCTTGGTTATGGCGAGAAAGTACAAAACCTTCCATGGTCAAAGCTTCCTATCTTGTCTATTCGACCACAGCGTCGCTACAACACTCTTCTTGCAAAAAATCGATGAGGGCGTTGAGGTTGGTGTACTGGGCTGTACAGTTAAGTACCCGCCCGTCTCGCTCCTGTTTCACCAGACCCACTGATGTGAGCTTAGCGATGTGATGAGACAATGTTGAGTTTGGTACTTGTAGGTTTTCCTGTAACCGCCCCACGGGCAACCCGCCATGGCCGGCTTTAACCAGAAGGGTAAAGATACTCAAACGTGTGGGGTGGCCGAGTTCTTTGAAGGCGTTTGCTGCGTGTATGATTTGCATATTTCCATGATAACAGAAATATATTGACCAACAGTATAAAACTATATATATTTCCATTATTCTAGAAATATAAGATAATTAACACATGACCGCCATCACCCAACAGTCCTTGCAAGACGCTTGGGCTCTGTTTACCTTTCTTCTGGTAGAGCTAACCGCGCTATTTATCGCCATCAGTTATTTAGTGGGTGTGTTGCAGCTGTATATACCGCCGGCGAAGATACGCAATGTATTGAGTTCAAAACATGGTAAAGGTTACGTTATTGCAGCATTAATGGGCGCCATCACACCCTTTTGCTCCTGCTCTACCATCCCATTTTTAAAGGGTTTAATCAGAGCTAATGCCGGTTTTGGGCCGATGATGGTATTCCTATTCTCTAGCCCACTCCTAAACCCTATTTTGATCGTCTTGTTTGCCGTGACCTTTAGCATAAAAATCGCCGCCATCTACTTTATTATATCTATAGGCATATCCATATTGGCGGGTATCACACTGGAAAAACTAGGCTTTGAAAAATACATTATTGTTCCAGATGAAACCCCTGACGGAAGCTCTGGTTGTTGTTCAAGTGCCGTCACTAATAAGTGGGAAAAGCTCTGGCTAGAAGTCTGGCAAGACTTTAAACAGGCATTTCCATACCTGTTAGTAGGTGTGTCCCTCGGTGCTATTATCCATGGTTTTGTACCTACGGACTTTATTACCAGCTATGCGGGAAGTGACAATCCGCTGGCCATTCCTTTCGCCGCCGTTATTGGTATACCTCTGTACACCCGCGCCATCGTTATGATCCCGCTAGCGGCAGCATTTGTTGCTAAAGGCATGGGTATTGGAGCGGTAATGGCGTTTGTGATCGGTAGTGCTGGGGCCAGTATTCCAGAACTTATACTGCTACGGTCACTGTTTAAAACACAGATGATCGTGGCCTTTGTGTTTGTGGTGCTGAGCATGGCCATCGTTACTGGCTTTGTATTTTCCTATGTTTTTTAGATAACAAACCGATACTCTGCCCAGGCTACATCCCATACTCACGTTCTACCTTACAGATTCGCACTTTAAACGACTGATACCATGTCTCACGTCCCATGCGTTGTGCTTGCAAGTGCTCTACATTGGCCTTCCATTGTTTAATGGCATCTAGGTTAGACCAATAGGACACGGTAATACCTAACCCGTGTGAGCCATCTTCCCGAGCAGACTCAATACCCAAAAAACCAGGGTAATCTTCTGCCAGCTCAACCATCCTGTTGGCAGCTTGGTCATAACCAAGGTCGTCCTCAGATCTGGAGGAGGTAAACACAACCGCGTAATACGGCGGCTTAGGAGTATTGGCTATGACCGACATATGGGTCTCCAATGAGTAACGGTCCGCTTCAATTGTGCCTCAACTAAGCATCAACTAAGCGCATAAAGTTGTTATACAGTTGTTCGGCGCTCGAAAGAAAATCAGGCATATTTTTAGCTGCGTCGCTGGACATAGTGTCAACGGCACCTTCACCCATAGCACTAACTAACGCCGTATGATAAGCGGGTACGGTCGACCAATTGAACACCGTATCAGGCTCCACCTCCACATGGTACTGCATGGACCAAGCGTTGGCCCCAACACGCATTGCCTGCACTGGGCATATGGGCGAACTAGCCAATACAACTGAGCCCTCGGGAGGCTGGGTAACCTGAACAGAATGCCATTGAAGGCACTTTTGTTTGGTGGGCAACCCAGAAAACAGAGCGTCTGTCCGACCCTCCTCTGTCAAGGCGACGTCGAAGACACCAATTTCTGGTGGCACTTGTGCACCGCAGGCACCGCCTAGTGCATCCGCCAGCAGTTGATGCCCAAGACAAAAACCTAAATACGGTTTCTTTAGCTCTCTCACCCAAGTTCTAATAGCTTCTTTTTCTGCAATTAACCATGGGTGCTCGTCGATGTCCCATACATCCATAGGGCCACCCATGACCCACAAAGCATCGTAGTTGGATAAGTTAGGGATTTTATCGCCTTGATCCAATTCAACGGTGTCGCAGATAACATTATCCCACTTTAGAAAAGCCCTCAATGAACCCGGGTGCTCACAACCGATGTGTTGGAAAATTAATAATCTCATTATCATGGCCTCTTGGTCGGGCTATAGGGATTCATAGTTCGAACTGGCGCGCTAACTCATTATAGCCGTCAATGAAGTTAAAGGAAGCGCTGTTTAGCCGAATGGCGAGATGACTTGGACGTCTGGAAATGCAGCTTGTACATCAGTCTGATGCTTTGCTTCATAGAGGAGTTTTAGGTTAGGGCCAGCGTCCATGGTGAGGTAAAGCGGTAAGCCCTGCTGGCGTAGTTGCCACACTTTTTGCATTTGGATTAGCGATTCTGGCTGCCAATACACCAATGGAGGCCATGCGGCTGCCATGGTGGCGTGCATGCTCATGGCATTGTGTTCTGCCGTTGCCGCCATAGTTTCAAAGTCGCCTTCTGTAATGGCGGATTCAATGGCGGCAAGATTTGTTTGAGCTTGCTGGGGCCATTGTTTGTACAGCGCGGAGGTGGCGATGGTTCTGGCCATGCCCTCGCGGGAAGACACGGCTTTGATTTGGCTTGAGATGGTTAACAAACCAATTCTAAGTTGCGGCCATTGCTGTGTTAGAGGGAAGGCAATACTATCACTGCCATCTTCTAGCTGCCCGGCTTGCCATTTGGCAAAGCCATGCCATAACGACCGGCTGGCGCTGCCACTGCCTAACCGTGCAAGTGCAGACAACTGGTGTTCTGGCAGTTGCCAGCCCATAAGCGTGTTAGTGGCGAGCGTTAGGGCGGCAAAACCACTGGCCGACGAAGCTAAGCCCGCTGCCGTGGGCACTGTATTATGGGTGTCGATACGCAACTTTAAATCGCTTGGCAACACCCGATCTAACCACTGGCACACTTTAACCGCAAAACTACTGTTGGCATCAATGGCTGCACCGTTAAGTATGACTTGATGCTGGGGCGCATCGATGACCGATAGACCTGTCCTCGTGCCATGTTGTGCCAAGGATATAGACAAGGAGCCAGTGATCGGCAGGTTAAAACTTGTTTCCCGCTTGCCCCAATATTTACTCAGAGCGATATTGCTCGGGGCGTAAGCACTAGCCTGTGCTGCGGGAGAATTGTGCTTTTGTTGATCCAGCATCTGGTCTACCCAGGTACATACGGCGTCAGCATTGGTTTGGCTCATTAGGGTTCCTGCCGATGGCTATGGTGATGGTTAGGCAAATAGGCTTCTGCTCGCACACCTTGTGGCTCCAAATTCAAGGCCATTTGGATTTCGGGCCAGCCATTAATCCCAGCTGTACCCAGTAATAATACACAATCACCCAAACCAGAACCTGATATTTTACCGGCAAACTCGCCTGCCGTTGGCGCTTGTTGAAGCCCTAGGTTCAAGATTTTTTCAATGGCATCATCACTGACACCCAGGTCGCGCATGAGGCATTGATACTGATTCATGTGAGCACCAAATTGCGGCCAATCCTGCTGTGCCAAAGCCAGCATTGAGGCACTCACGCAGGCCCCCATTTGTGCATACAGGGCAGCGAAGTACTGGGGCTGTTTAGCGGCGGCTAAGGCCACCTGTGTAATCACGACTGGGGTTGGCGTTTTATAACCACAGTACACCAAACACATGACGGGTGCTTGCTGCCATACATGATCCGGCAAAGTCACCGAGTTGGCACTAATTGGGTTAGCAGTATATTCCACGATACCGCCCAACGCAGACGCGGCCACATCCGCACCAGAACCACGGCCCTGAACACTTCGCACGAGCGCAATGGCTTTATGCATGATGGTTAGCGGCTCTAAGGCTTTTTGTTTTAACAAGGCCATGGCCGCTAGGGTGGCAACACTAACCGCTGCAGAAGAACCTAAGCCTAAGGTATGACCAAAGTCCGAACCAATCGTAATAGTTAGACCACCGGTCTCTTGATGAGAAACGGCAATGGCGTGTAACACAAATTCAAAGCGTTGGTCTGGGGCTGGCGAAGTTATCGCCGCTTGGTAATGGCCTATCTCAGACTCGATCACCAACTGCCCATCTGTTCTTCGAGCGGCTTGTACATATATGCGCTGCTGCAAGGCGCAAACCAAGGCGGGGTAGCCAAACAATACCGCATGTTCGCCCATGAGCATGGTATTGGCAGGTGCCGAAGCAACCGCCACTTGTGGTGCCTCTGCATTACTCAACATATTGCACCCCTTGAAGGTCTGGCAACATGAGTTGGTAGGTGTAGTCATTGTTTTGACTGAGTGCTGCCATCGCCTCAAGTTCGATACCCACCACCCATACCAAGCCGCCCTGATCACCTGCCACACTACCAGCACCACAAATTTTAGCGGCCCCACCGAACTGCTCCACCTGTTGAATGAATTCAGCTACAGCCATAGGCACCACACCAATATGTTCTAGCAAGCGTTGGTTCTGCGTTACTGCGTTAAGAAGGTCGGGGGCCGAGCTTTGTTCCAAAGCTTGTAACATCCTCGCTTCCACCTGAGCAAACTGCTGCCATACTTGAGCAGCCAAGGCTCGCTTTTTTACCGCCTCCACACACTCGCCGGTCGAACTTTGTGGCCGACCCGTCGAGACCAAGTAGCTCTGGTTGATACCACCTATATTATGGGCCAGCCCTTGCCCCAACTGGTATTCTTGTAAGCCACCGCTAATACATACAAACGGGTCTAAGCCAGACGACTTGCCATGTTGCCAATGCTCACTTAGGGTGGTTTTAGCAATTAGCCTTTGTTTAGAGAGCGGCTCGCCCAAATGTTTGAACACCGCCGCTAACATAGCCGCCACCAGTGCCGCTGACGAACCCATACCGCCGCCCACTGCGAGGTCGGTAGTTAAGTCGATGTGCAAGCCGTGATTTGGTTGCATCAGGTCTAGTACCGAACTTGCGCCTAGCGCAGCAGCAAAAAAATCAGCTGGATTAGCTACAACCTGCTCCAAGGGTAATCGACTTTGAAAAAAATTTTGATGCCGTGCGTGTGTTGCCAGTGCTAGCTGTTGCAACTGCGGTTGAGTGTAATATTGATCAATAGAAAAGTCGGCAATGGTAAGCCGAAACCCACTGTTAGCGGAGTCTTGCACATTGGCGTAGGCATAGTTTTGAATAGCACAGGCGAGGGCTTTTGTGCCGTAGACCACGGCATGTTCGCCGCTAAGAATCACCTTGCCTGGGACTCGAACCTTGGTGACACAAGACCGAGCCGTTGGCGAAGTTAGGTGCTGGGGCGAGGTCATCGCACCTCGTAGAGACGCTTGTGCTGGCTAATGCCCGCTAAGCGGAATTTGCCATTGGTTTGTTCAGCAAAGGCATGGTCACCACCATCTGTGGGCACTTCAAAGGCATACATTTGTTGGTAATTGGCGTAATTAAGCGGCTTGCGTGACGCCAACATGTGTTGGTGCGATTGTTGATGCAGCATATCTTGGTAACCCACCACCAAGGTTCCAGTGAAAAACTCACCCACACTGCCAGAACCGTAACTGAAGAAGCCTACACGTTTGCCTGCTAGGTCTTGCGCCGTATTGTCTAGCAATGAGATCAAACCAATGTACATCGCCGCCGTGTAGCTATTACCGGTAATGCGATTATAGATGAGGCTAGAGGAAATTTGGTCTTCTAACGCTTGAGCGCTGAGTTCGTGGGCATTGCCGTTAGCTAAATGGTTATGGGCTTTTTGCGCCATACGAGAAAACGGCAAGTGATAACAAAAATAATCGAAGTCACCAAATTGTAGGCCACTCTGTTGCTGAAAATCCTGCCATGCAGATCTCACACAACGTAAATACACTTTGGTTGAATACTTCCCGTCGACTAACGCTGTAGAGCGATAGTTAGGGCGCCAAAAATCCATTACGTCTTCGGTGTGAATGCCAGTTTCGGCATCCAAAGCCACCAACCGAGGGTTAGCGCTAACGATTATAGCCACGGCGCCACAACCTTGGGTGGCTTCACCGGGGGTTTGACGGTCATAACGGGCGATGTCGGACGCCACTACCAATACTTTTTCTTTTGGTTTGCGCGCTACCCAAGCGGTTGCTAATTGCAATGCCGCGGTGGCGCTGTAACAGGCCTGCTTTAGCTCCACCACACGACAGCGTGAGTTGAGCTTAAGCAACGAATGCAAATACACACCAGCAGCCTTAGATTGGTCTATACCGGTTTCCGTGGCAAATAAAATGGTATTAATCGCATTGGCATCTTCACCACGCTGCGCCATGCCTTCTAGCAAGGGCACACAGGCATTGGCAGCCATAGTCACTACGTCTTCGTCTGCGCCGGGCACACTCATACGCTCCTGACCAATACCAACTGTATACTTGGCGGCATCAGAACCATTGTTGGCCGCTAACTCTTGCAAATCTAAGCTAAAGTTCGCGGTGTAAAAACTTATATCATCAATACCAACGGACATATAACTTCTCAATCTTCCCTGCTACAAACTCAGTGTGGCGTATACCAATTACCAGTTTTCACTGAGCACTAACGTATCATTTAAACGCAGATCATCTACCTTACTAGCAGACAATAAAAACATGGCAGTGACAAACTCTTTTTTCAAGGCCTCAATGGTATTTACAACCGCTTCGGTTGATTCCATTGCTGGCGCTAACAGTGGTTTAGCAACGCCGCCTAAACAGCCGCCCATGATAACACTTTTTACCAGATCTAGCCCATTGCGCAGGCCCCCGCTAGCAATGAATTGACCTTGCTCCATATATGGGCGTGCATTTTTCATCGCCAATGGTGTGGGAATACCCCAATCTTGCAAGGTAAAACCTAGGGTATGCTCATCTTTACGTCGCTGTTGTTCAATACGCGCCCATGAAGTGCCACCACGTCCTGCCACGTCAAACCAACGAATTCCATGACGCAAACCTAGCTCGATGTCTGCTACGCTTAAACCAGCGCCTACTTCTTTAAGCACTACAGGCACATCTAGAACCGACTGGGCATGGCCAATCGCTTGTGCCAAATTGGCAAAATTAGTATCGCCTTCGGGCTGCACCGCTTCCTGTAAAGGGTTGAGGTGCAAGAAGATCGCATCTGCCGACAACACATCAATGGCTTGCTGAAGCTGAGCTGCAGCCATGCCGTTATTAAGCTGAATCGCACCCATATTGGCAAACAATAGTGCATCGGGAGCAAACTTACGTAAGTCAAAGCTGGCGCGTGCCTTTTTATCTTCCAACATCACCCGTTGGGAACCCACACCCATAGCCACGCCGGTAATTTGCGCAGCCTCAGCCAAGTGTTGATTGACCTTAGACACTAATTCATCATCACCGCCGGTCATGGACGAAATCAGCAACGGAAAACTCAGACGTTTACCCATCACTTCAATACTCGGATCAACATCGGCTAAATTAATTTCGGGCATAGCACGATGCTGCAGCTGTATGGCATCAAAAAATCGCCCATTGCGCTCTACAGCGGCATCGGCTTCGATGACTTGAATGTGTTCGCGTTTACGGCGATTGGTTTGGTCGTTCATTTGGCATTACGCTCGAGTTTAACGTGGGCTTGCATTAACTCGCCGGGGTTAGTTTGCGCGGCCAACAAGGATAACTCGCCACATAAGACCGTGGCGGCGCATATTTGTGCTAGGCGGCGGGCATTAGCGCCAGCTTCGGCATCCGCAGCACAACCTAATTTAGCAAGGTTGTCGGTAACAAAATCCAAGCCTTTGCCATTACCCACTGTGCCTACGATGAGGTTAGGTAAAGTACAGGAAAAATATAAATTCCCGTCTCTTACTTCGGCATGCACCATGCCTTGAGAGCCTTCAATAATGTTGGCGGCGTCTTGACCTGTGGCCAAATAAAAGCCTAATAACATATTGGCAAAATGGGCGTTGGCGCTTCTCAAGCCCCCTGCCATTAAGGTGCCGAGCAAGTTTTTCTTGATATTAAGATCAACCACTTTCTCTGGTGTTGTCAGCAGCTTACGCTCACATAAATCGCGTGGAATAGTGAGTTCGGCCACAACATATTTGCCACGCCCCAAAATGCCGTTGACTGCAGTGGCTTTTTTATCACTACAGTAATTGCCAGAAATGGAGCTGTAATTAAGCTCTGGGTACTCCACCAACACCCATTCCATCAGTTTATCGGCAGCTTGGGTCACCATATTGTGGCCAGAAGCATCGCCCGTTTTAAACTCCAACCGCACATACAGCAAGTTGGCCACAATTTGCATATTCATGTCGATGAGTTTAGCAAAGCGGCTGGTTTTCGCCACGATGGCCTGCATCTCATGCTGTCGATTTTGCATAGACTGCCAAGCCGCTAACGCTTTGCTGGCGTCATCTGCCTCGAGCAAAATAGAGCGTGTCATACGCTCATCAATCAACGTGGTTTTAATACCATCGGCGCACAGGGTCGACAATCGTGCGCCACGACCTACAGAATGCCACAGTGGAATTTCATAGGTGGCTAACGGCACAGATACCTTTTCTTGCCAGCCTTCGGAATACTGGCCTGCTTGGGCCGAAATTTTTAACGGCCCAACAAAGCGCATGGGGACCGGAGCTTGGGTCACTTTGGGCTTGGCGGTAACAGAAGAGGAGGCCATTGATGGTGCCTTATAAACGAAAAGGAAAGGTTGATGGTCAATTTTAACCAGCCCCAAAACGTTATGCAATGACGATGAGGTGGGTAATTGACATTGCATAAAAAAACCCCGGCCAGCAAAACACTAAACCGGGGCTTTTTATGCTGCTAATTACAGCTTGTCGGCATTCTCAGTAAGGTAAGACGCAACGCCGTCTGGTGAGCCCTTCATACCAGAGTCGCCTTTAGTCCAACCGGCAGGACAAACTTCACCATGCTCTTCGTGGAATTGAAGCGCATCAACCAAACGCAGCAATTCGTCCATGTTACGGCCTAAAGGCAGGTCGTTGACGATTTGTGAACGTACCATACCATCGCGGTCAATGATGAAGGCGCCACGGTAAGCAACACTGCCGTCGGCTAATTCAACGTCGTAGGCACGACAGATGTCATGGGCCATGTCGGCCGCTAGGGTGTACTTCACAGGACCAATGCCACCATCGTTAATGGCGGTGTTACGCCATGCGTTATGAGTGAAGTGAGAGTCGATTGAAACACCAATCACTTCAACCCCACGGGCCTTGAACTCATCCATGCGGTGATCAAGGGCGATCAACTCAGATGGACAAACAAAAGTGAAGTCTAGTGGGTAGAAAAACACTAAACCATACTTGCCTTTAATGTTTTCAGAAAGGTTAAAATCATCAACGATAGTACCGTTACCTAAAACCGCTGGTACTGTGAAATCTGGGGCTTGCTTGCCGACTAATACGCTCATAGTTGTTCCTTTAAAAATCAGTTGTTAGTTTGAGTTATTCTGTATCAGCTTCAGCAGGGGCTGCCGCGCTAACCAATTCGGCCAATTCGCCGGTTTGAGCCAATTCGGTGATAATGTCACAGCCGCCAACGAGTTCGCCGTTAATCCACAATTGAGGAAAGGTGGGCCAGTTGGCGTACTTTGGCAACTCGGCACGAATGTCTGGGTGCTCTAATATATTAACAAATGCAAAGCGCTCACCACAGTTCATAAGGTTCTGTACTGTTTGTGAGGAAAAGCCACACTGAGGGAACTTTGGGGTGCCTTTCATGTATAACAAAATGGCATTGCTTTCGATTTGTTCTTTTATGGTAGCTACAGTATCCATAATTATCTTCTCGATTTAATGGGCATCAAATTTAATGCTGCAATTATACCCATATCCGACCAATTTAGTCAGTTATTATTCATGCTTGATTTAATTTAGTTTAAGCGCACAATTGATGGGATTTATAGGCATTATTTTGCTTTAAATTTGCAAGCCAAGGCCAATGCCCCTATGATTCTCACTTTAGGCGGCCTTTTTCCATGCCCAATCCTGCCCCACGTCACTTTTTGACCTTACTCGACTTAACATCCAATGAACTCGATTGGGTGATTCAACGTGCCATCGCGCTAAAACAAATACGCAATTCAAACACGGTGTACGAACCATTTCGCAACCAAGTGTTGGGCATGATTTTCGAAAAGTCGTCTACCCGTACACGCGTGTCATTTGAAGCAGGCATGGCGCAACTGGGCGGACATGCACTATTTCTCTCTTCACGGGATACCCAATTGGGTCGTGGGGAGCCTATAGAAGACAGTGCCCGAGTTATTTCCAGCATGGTCGACATCATTATGATTCGAACCTTTGACCATGCCCAAGTGGAAGAGTTTGCTCGTCATTCCAAAGTGCCTATCATTAACGCCCTAACCGATGATTACCACCCATGCCAGTTATTGGCAGACATACAAACCTTTGTTGAACATCGCGGCTGTATCCGTGGCAAAACGGTGACTTGGATTGGTGACGGCAATAACATGTGCCATTCCTATATTAACGCTGCGCGCCAGTTTGATTTTAACTTGAACATTTGCTGCCCTAGCGGGTATGCACCTAACCCGCAACTCGTGAAAGACAATGCGCAGCGCATTCAACTGATTAGAGACCCAAAAACGGCTGTGCAAGGCAGTCACCTTGTAGTCACCGACACGTGGGCATCTATGGGTCAAGAAGACGAGAAAAAAGCCCGCGAGCTGGCTTTTGCCAACTACCAGGTCAACCCTGAGCTGATGGACTTAGCCTCAGATGACGCCCTATTCATGCACTGCTTACCAGCCTATCGTGGTTTAGAAATTAGCCACGATATGTTTAACGACCCACGCAGCGTGGTATACGACGAAGCAGAAAATCGTTTACATGCACAAAAAGCATTGATGGAATTTTTGTTACTTAACCCTAACGTCGACGCTTAACCTAGGATACCCAACAGAACCGTTTATATGATTGAACTTAGGCATTTAAGAACCCTCACCGCATTACGAGATACTGGCAGCTTAGTTGAGGCTGCTGAACGGGTTTTTTTAACTCAATCGGCGTTATCACACCAAATCAAAGACCTTGAACACAAGCTCGGTTTAGAGTTGTTTGTGCGCAAAACCAAACCTGTTGAATTTACTACAGCAGGTCAACGCCTACTGCGCCTAGCAGAAGATATTTTGCCACAAATTCGCAATACAGAACGAGAAATCACGCGCCTGGCGGCGGGAGCCGTGGGCCGACTTAACATTGCCATCGAATGCCACAGTTGTTTTCAATGGTTAATGCCAAGCCTAGACCGGTATCGTGCAGATTGGCCTGAAGTGGAGCTCGATCTAGCTAGCGGTTTCAACTTTGCGCCCTTGCCAGCCTTGCGCAGTGGCGAACTGGACCTAGTGATAACCGCTAACCCAAAACCGTTGGCGGGTATTAGTTACGTGCCATTGTTTAGTTATGAATCGGTGCTCGCGGTGAGCAACCAGCACCCGCTTACCCAAAAGGACTATTTAGAAGCTGGTGACCTAGCTGATCAAACACTTATTTGTTATCCCGTAGATAAAGACATGCTGGATATTTTTGTACAGTTTTTAGATCCTGCAGACGTGGAACCGGCCGCTATCCGCCATGCTGAGCTTACCGTCATGATGATGCAACTCGTCGCCAGTGGTCGAGGTGTATGCGCCTTGCCCAACTGGGCACTAGACGAGTACACAAGCCGTGGTTATGTGACCGCAAAAACCATGTCCAAAACCGGCATTTGGTGCACACTTTATGCGGCGGTGAGAAACGATCAAGCCAACGCCAAGTACATGATGGACTTTTTAACCACGGCCCGAGAAACGTCTGCAGCCACCTTGGTGGGGGTTAAACAGGTTGATCATCAAGGTGCGCCATTGAAGGCACCGGAAGACTGTCTGTAGGTTGATGTATAGGTAACCTAATCATCATGTTGGCGCCGCCTAGAGCCTCGCTTCTGCCAGCTATCGCTCGGCCGCCATGCCAATAGGCAATACGCCGCACGATAGACAGCCCGAGACCAAAACCACCGGTGCTGCGGTTGCGGCTTTTATCTAAGCGCGTAAAAGGCGAAAAAATACGCCCGTATTCAGCTTCAGGGATACCCTCACCATCATCCGCAACTAACAATACACAAAACTCACCTTCCAAGCGATAACCCAAATGTATTTTGGTTTGGGCGTACTTCACCGCGTTGCCTACTAAATTTTGACAGGCCCTACGTATTTGTACAGGCTCCACGTCAATCACCATAGTTGGTAAATCCGGCGTAAGGCTGATTTGTATATGAGGGTGTATGTCTGCGTATTGACTGCGCAGGTTTTCCAATAGAGATTTAACGTCCACCTGTTGGAAGATAATTCGGGGGCCGCCATCTTCAAGACGTATATAGGTCATTACTTCTGCGACTAGATCATTGATCTCGTCGATGTCGTCTACCATATCATCGCAGGATGCTAACAGTTGCTGTTGACGCAGCAGTTGGGGTTCTTGCTCCAAACCGTCCTTTAACAGCTGCAAGGCAAAGCTCAAGCGCGACACTGGAGTTCTAATTTCATGAGAAATAGCCGCCATTAGCTCTTGCTGTAGAGCCATTTGTTTTTCCATACGGCCTAAGTTCATAGGATCTACAGGAAGCTCAATTTAATTTTCTTTAACAAATAAATAACCCCGACTACGCACCGTTTTAATACGCCTAGGGTATTCGGGATCATCACCAATTTTGGGTCGTATACGTGATACTCGCACATCGATTGAGCGGTCTTGACCATCGTAAGAAATGCCTCGCAACGCCGAGAATATTTCCTCGCGACTTAATACTCGGCCGGCATTGCTGGCCAGCAGCCATAGCAAGTCAAACTCTGCACTAGTGAGCTCAATGTCCTGCTCACCCAACCAGGCCTCACGCATGGCGTTGTCGATCACTAATTCGCCAAAACTGTGCCTAGCGTTGTCGGTGTGACGCAATGCGGCGGACGAGGACGAATCGGTTGAAGTCTTATTCACACGGCGCAGCATCGCGCTAATTCGAGCCAACAGAAGCCTAGGTTGTACAGGTTTACAGATGTAATCATCTGCGCCCACTTCTAAACCAACCACTTGATCTAGCTCATCGGTGCGGGCAGTCAGCATAATAATAGGGCCAGAGTAATCAGGCCGCACCAGACGACAAATGCCTAAACCATCTTCTCCTGGCAACATCAAGTCGAGTATAACCAAGTCGGGTTGCTCGGCCTTAATACGTGCAACGGCCACTGAGCCATTGTGTTCCACGTCTACCGTTAGCCCATTGCTGACCAAATACTCTCTGGTAAGCTCTGCCAAGCGTTCGTCATCTTCAACGATCAATACGTGTGTAGTTTTATTAAAATCCACTCGTGAGTCCTTCACTGCCTGCTGAAAAATGCGATTGATCCAAGGGGCAGGCAGCCCTACCCGACTTACAATAAGACAGGTTAACTTACCTACTGGTTACATACTATAGCCAATTGTAAGCAAAAGTAAACAAATGCTACCGTCATGACTTATCGGCTATATATGGTTACGCAACAGGAAAAGTAGCGGCCATACGCCATCGCGCATTGAACCCGACGCACATGCGTGATATAAATCAGCTCTTACTTGGCCCTATTCACTGGCCTCATTTAACCCACTCTTTTACTGGCCCTTTCAATGAAACCTTGGTCTCCCACCAGCTGGCGCGAATTCCCGATATTACAACAACCTAATTACACAGACACACAAGCAGTAGAGCGGGTTGAACAACAGCTAGGCGCCGTGCCACCTTTGGTTTTTGCGGGTGAAGCGAGAGCGCTAAAACAACATTTAGCCCAAGTCACTCATGGCAAAGCCTTTCTGTTACAAGGCGGCGACTGCGCTGAAAGCTTTGCAGAATTTAACGCCACTAATATCCGCGATACGTTTAAAGTGATGCTTCAAATGGCAGTGGTTCTCACCTTTGCCGGCAGTTGCCCAGTGGTAAAAGTGGGACGTATGGCAGGCCAATTTGCCAAACCTCGTTCTGCTGATACAGAAACCTTTGACGGCGTAGAGTTGCCTAGCTACCGTGGTGACATTGTTAATAGCACCGACTTTACCAGTGCTGCCCGGGTGCCGGATCCAGAGCGCTTAATGCAGGCCTACAACCAGTCTGCAGCCACACTCAACTTGTTACGTGCCTTTGCGCAAGGCGGCTTTGCCGACCTTAACAAAGTACACCAATGGAACCAGGATTTTGTACGCACCAGCCCATTGGGCGCGCGTTATGAAAACTTAGCCCACCAAATTGACCGTTCTTTAAGTTTTATGAAGGCTTGTGGCCTGAATGCTGAAAATGCCCCCCAGTTACACAAAACCAGCTTATATACGTCCCATGAAGCCCTGCTACTTAACTACGAACAAGCGCTAACGCGTCAAGACAGCCTCACCAACGACTGGTATGACTGTTCTGCACACATGTTGTGGATTGGCGATCGCACCCGTCAGGTTGATGGTGCTCATGTTGAGTTTTTACGGGGCGTCAAAAACCCGCTCGGGTTTAAGGCAGGCCCCACCATGAAGGCCGACGATATGTTACGCCTTATCGATATACTCAATCCAGACAATGAAGCCGGACGTATTAACATCATTGCCCGCATGGGTGCCGACAAGGTTGAGCAGCACTTGCCCGAACTCATTAGGGTGGTAGAAAAAGAGGGTCGTAACGTGCTGTGGAGCAGTGACCCTATGCACGGCAATACCATCAAAACCCATACTGGTTACAAAACCCGTCAGGTGAAAGATGTATTACGCGAAGTGAAGAGCTTCTTTGATGTGCACGCTGCCGAAGGCACCTATGCCGGCGGGGTACATTTTGAAATGACCGGCCAGAACGTCACCGAGTGTATGGGCGGTGCCCATGATATTACTGCCGAAGGCCTTGCCGACCGTTACCATACCGCCTGCGACCCACGCTTGAATGCAGACCAAGCTTTAGAGTTGGCATTTTTGATTGCCGACACCTTAAAACAGGCGCGCGTTAATCGTTAAAGCCGGTATTGTGTTGTTAGATGGCCAAACTTATTGAGCCATCTGGCACGCAACAACACGCCAATATTTCGCCTTCATCAAGCGGCACCAAACTATCCTGAACCCAGCTTACTTTGCCTTTAGTAAGCTGCACCTTACAGCGGCCACAATAACCCCCACGACAATTATAGGTAATGGGGATTTGATGCTCCTCCATACTATCGAGCAAGGAAAACTCTTCACCATACGCAAAGCTTAGTGCCTCGTTAATAGTGACCGTGCTGCTCATTACAGATCAAAATCATCAAAGTCGGCGTCATCCATGTCGCTATCAATAGCGCCTACGAGATAGGAACTGATCTCCGCTTCCTGTGGTGCCACCTGCACGTTATCACTCACCAACCAGGCGTTCATCCATGGCAGTGGGTTGGTACGAATTGCAAACAGCTCATCCAACCCTAACGCGCGCATACGAACGTTGGTGATGTAATCTACATAGTCACTCAAAATTTCTGCGTTAAGGCCGATCATAGAGCCGTCTTTAAACAGGTATTTAGCCCATTCGCGCTCTTGCTCTGCGGCTTCACGGAATATTTCTATCACCTCGGCTTGGCAGTCGACTGCAATGGCCACCATTTCAGGGTCATCTTGGCCGTTGGCCATAAGATTGAGCATATGCTGGGTGCCGGCAAGGTGTAAGGCTTCGTCGCGGGCAATGAGCTTAATCACTTTAGCGTTGCCTTCCATAATGGCGCGTTCGGCAAAGGCAAAGCTACAGGCAAAACTAACGTAAAAACGCACTGCTTCTAACACGTTAACAGAAGCAATAGTGAGGTAAAGCTGGCGCTTTAGGGCGGCCATACTCACCACCACCTCTACACCATTAAGCTGATGCGTACCTTCACCAAAGAGGCTGTATTGGCTGCACATTTCGATAAACGCATCGTAATAACGCGTCACAGTTTCGGCCCGTTTAACTATTTCTGGGTTATCAACGATGTCGTCAAATACTACACTTGGGTCTGCCACTACGTTGCGAATAATGTGGGTATAGCTTCGACTATGCACGGTTTCACTAAACGACCAGGTCTCGAGCCAAGTTTCCAATTCGGGTAATGACACCACAGGTAAAAAGGCCACGTTAGGCGAGCGACCTTGCACGCTATCGAGCAAGGTTTGGTATTTCAGGTTGCTCAAGAAGATGTGCCGTTCGTGTTCGGCCATCGCCATAAAGTCCTTTCGATCGGTAGAAAGGTCTACTTCTTCGGGGCGCCAAAAGAAAGACAGTTGTTTTTCAATGAGCTTTTCGAAGATGGCATGCTTTTGCTGGTCGTAGCGCGCAACGTTCACGTTTTGGCCAAAAAACATAGGTTCTTTTAGGGCGTCGTTTTTTACCTTGTTGAAGGTGGAATAAGCCATGCTATTCTCGTGTCTAAATTGGGTTAATGCGTATGCTTTAAATTAAGTCGCAGATTACAGCTTGCAGGCGCCGCCATCACAACCATCATCTTGCTCATCACTCGCGCCGTCACGGGTGTTGTGGTAATAGAGGGTTTTAACGCCGTATTTATACGCGGTGAGCAGGTCTTTTAATAACAGTTTCATGGGCACTTTTTCTTTTTCAAAACGTGCTGGGTCATAATTAGTATTGGCCGATATCGCCTGATCAACAAACTTTTGCATGACCCCAACCAGCTGTAAGTAACCTTCGTTGTTAGGAATACTCCAAAGCAACTCATAGGCATCTCGAAGGCGTTTAAACTCGGGCACCACTTGCTTTAAGATACCGTCTTTACTGGCTTTAACACTGACGTAACCCCGTGGCGGTTCAATGCCGTTGGTGCTGTTGGTAATTTGACTGGATGTCTCGCAAGGCATCAATGCAGTTAAGGTACTGTTACGTAGGCCATGGGTCTTGATTTGTTGACGCAAGGCGTCCCAATCTAACAACAAAGCTTGATCACAGAATTTATCAACGTCCTTTTTATAGGTGTCGATAGGCATGATGCCTTGGGCATAAAAGGTGTCGCCAAACGCGGGGCAAGCACCCTGCTCTGCAGCCAAACGGCTAGAAGCTTGGAGCAAATAATACTGCACCGCTTCAAAGGCACGGTGGGTTAAGGCATTACCCGAACCGTCCGAATAGCGAGCTCCATTTTTAGCCAAATAGTACGCAAAGTTAGTCACGCCCACACCTAAAGTACGGCGCTTCATACTGGCCTCATAGGCCGCTGGCACTGGGTATTCTTGATAATCTAATAAGCTGTCTAGGGCTCGGACTATCAAATCAGATAAGTTCTCTAATTCGTCTAGGCTATTCAAGGCACCTAAGTTAAAGGCCGATAATGTACACAGCGCAATTTCACCACTGGCATCGTCAACACTGTTGAGCGGTGCAGTTGGCAAGGCAATTTCTAAACACAAATTACTCTGGCGGATCGGCGCTTTTTTAGGATCGAAGGCGCTACGAGTATTACAATGGTCGACGTTTTGCAGGTAAATACGGCCGGTCTGTGCCCGTTCTTGAGCAAACTTGCCGAACAAATCCACCGCTTTAACAGTGCGCTTTCGAATGCTTTCATCGGCTTCATAAATAACGTATAACCGCTCAAACTCATCTTGATCGGCAAAGAAGGCATCATAAAGACCAGGCACGTCAGACGGGCTAAACAAGGTGATGTTGCCGCCCTTAATCAAACGGGTATACATCAACCGGTTAAATTGCACACCATAGTCCATGTGTCGTGCGCGGTTTTCCTCTACCCCTCGGTTGTTCTTTAACACCAACAAAGACTCTACTTCCAAATGCCAAATGGGGTAGAACAAGGTCGCTGCGCCACCACGCACACCGCCTTGAGAACAACTTTTAACAGCCGTTTGGAAGTGCTTAATAAACGGAATCATACCCGTATGGAAGGCTTCGCCACCACGGATGGGGCTGCCCAATGCGCGTAAACGGCCGGCGTTAATACCAATACCCGCGCGCTGACTAACGTACTTAATAATGGCCGACGAGGTGGCGTTGATCGAATCTAATGAATCACCACACTCGATCAATACACAGGAGCTAAATTGACGTGTAGGTGTTCGCACACCCGCCATAATAGGTGTGGGTAAAGACAATTTGAAGAGCGACACAGCATCGTAAAAACGTTTAACGTAATCCAAG
This sequence comes from uncultured Oceanospirillaceae bacterium, assembly GCA_965366045.1. Classification (GTDB taxonomy): domain Bacteria; phylum Pseudomonadota; class Gammaproteobacteria; order Pseudomonadales; family Balneatricaceae; genus Njordibacter. The sequence continues at coordinate 7,502 of CBDUDU010000014.1, read as the reverse complement.
CGTGTTGCTTTAGGGTAGTTGGAGAACAAACAAGCACCCACTAACATATATAAAATTTGTGGGCTTTCGTGAATTTGACCAGACACGCGGTTTTGCACCAAATACTTGCCTTCCATCTGTTTAACAGCAGCATAACTAAAATTCATGTCGCGCTGATGGTCAATGTACTGGTCAAGCTGTTCAAACTCAGCGTCGTTATAATCACGTATGAGATCACTGTCGTAGCGCTCTAGGGCTACCATCTGCTTAACGTGTTCACCCAAGTGAGGTGGTTCGAAGCAACCAAATGCACGTTTACGCAAGTGGAATATGGCCAAGTGGGCGGCCAGATACTGGTAATCCGGGGTGTCTTCAGAGATCAAATCTGCTGCTGATTTGATAATAGTTTCATGAATATCAGCCGTACGAATACCGTCAAAAAACTGGATAGAGGATTTTATTTCTACCTGAGAAACCGACACATTCTCTAAGCCTTCTGCAGCCCAGTCGATGACCCGGTGAATTTTCTCTAGATCGATTTTTTCTTGTCGTCCATTACGCTTAGTAACCATCAAATCTTGCATAGATTTGTTCATCCTATTGTTCATTTATCTCACATCACCATTGGGTTTTGGCTTTACACACAACAATTTTTGATATATTGCAGGGCTGAATCCCCCTAAATCAAGATAGGGGTCACAAACCTCTAAAGCACTATATATTGTGTCTAACTTCAAAACCCAACACCAAATATAGACATTGGCACTACAAAAAGCAAGCCATTAACAGGCAAAATTGATGCTGATTAGGCATTGACAATGCGTCAGCCCACAGCTGCTGCGGCATTGCCGAAAATCAGCAATTGTAGGCTTTTTGTAACTCACTTTTTTACACAAACGTTATTAACAATGGGATTGGATTTCACAGGCTGTTACAATAGTTTTAACATACAAACGCCACTCAAGGATTTTGGCCCATGACTCAAATCGCACTCCCTATTGGAGGCTTAACTGTTGGCAATGATTTGCCTTTCACATTATTTGGCGGCATGAACGTGCTTGAGTCTGAAGACCTGGCCATGGAAATTGCAGACCACTACGTGGCTACGGCAAAAAAACTGGGTATACCTTACGTCTTTAAAGCCTCCTTCGACAAAGCTAACCGCTCTTCGGTGAATTCTTACCGTGGCCCTGGTTTAGACAAAGGCTTACAAATTTTAGCCAAGGTGAAATCTGCCTATAATGTACCTATTATCACTGACGTACACGAACCTCACCAAGCACAAGCCGCTGCGGAAGTTGCAGACGTCATTCAACTACCTGCTTTTTTGTCTCGGCAAACTGACTTAGTAGTCGCCATGGCCAAGACCCAGGCGGTCATTAATATCAAAAAGGCACAGTTTTTAACGGCCAACGAGATGGGCCACATTATTACCAAGTTTAACGAAGCCGGTAACAACAAGCTCATGTTATGCGAACGCGGCAGTAGTTTTGGTTATAACAACCTAGTCGTGGATATGCTTGGTTTTGGCACTATGAAAAAATTTGGACAGCCGTTGTTGTTTGACGTGACCCATGCATTACAAATCCCTGGCGGCCAGGCGGATGCTGCCGGTGGTCGGCGCGCCCAAGTCACACAACTCGCATTAGCTGGCATGTCTCAAGGTATCGCCGGATTGTTTTTGGAGGCTCACCCAGACCCTTCAAAGGCCAAATGTGACGGCCCCTGCGCATTGCCGTTAACCCAGCTAGAAGCATTTTTGAGCCAAGTGAAAGCGATGGATGAGCTGATCAAATCGCTACCCAATTTAGATACTCAATAAAGCTTTATTGCTGGGTACCTTTTAACACAAAGTCCACTGCAGTAAGCGTGTCTTCATGTTGGTGGTGCCAGGCTTCGGTACGCTGCCAATGGGGAATCCAATCGGTACAAGGCTGGGGCCTGCCTAACAATCGCTGGGTGCGCAGCTTTAACGGCGCATCTACAAATACCGATATATCCACTAAGTCCCGCACTGCGCGGCTAAAAGCATATACACCATCGATAATCACCACGCCTTTAGGTTGCAACACAACACTAACCTCATCCGCATCGTCTAACCAGTGATGGGGTTGATAGCTAACATGAGCACCTTGGAGCAACGGTTGTAATAATGTTTGCCGATAGGTGGCCAAGTTGAAATAAGCATCTTGTGCCGCCGAGTCCTTGAGTTGCGTGCGCTGTGATTGAGACAAAGGTTGATAAAAATCATCAAGCTTTAGCACTTGGGCTGGCGCCCATAGTTGCACCTGCTGCGCTAAGGTTTGACATAAGGTAGTTTTGCCAGCACCACCACAACCGTCTACCGCAATCACCAATAACTGACCATCGCGATAACGCCTGTGTGCTAGTTCTGTAATACGTTGAATTTGTTCAAGCCACATTTCCACTCCTTGGAAAACAAACGAAAGGATGCCTGCATCGACATTAGCTAGTATTATTGGAGCACACAGATTAGTACAGGCCGCCGATATAAACAAGTGTAACAACAGCATTAGCTAGCCCGTGCTAGCCACCGCCTCCTGTTTTGCTTGTATTTAGCCCCGAGTTTACCTAGTATCAACAGGCTTATATTTACTCTAGACACACCGAACTCACCTATGCTGATTGTCCTCTCTCCCGCCAAAACATTAGATTTTGAAACACCTGCCACCACTCAGTTGGCCAGCCACTGTGATTATTTAACAGAATCCCAAGGGCTGATTGACCTACTTGCTCCTCTGGCAAGCCATGAAATAGCACAGCTTATGGGCCTTAGCGACAAACTATCAGCTCTCAATACCGCTCGTTTTGGTAGCTGGCAAACACCTTTCACCCCCAACAACGCTAAACCTGCAGTGATGGCCTTTAAAGGGGACGTCTACACGGGGTTAGAAGCCGACACGCTAACACAAGAGCAGCTGCAGTTTAGCCAACAGCACCTACGCATACTCTCGGGTTTATATGGTTTATTACGGCCTATGGATTTGATTCAGGCGTACCGCCTAGAAATGGGCACTAAGCTGTCCAACCCTGCGGGTAAAGACTTATACGCCTATTGGGGTAAAAAACTTACCGATGGACTCAACCAACTGCTAGCACAACAAACCAACCCCGTTCTGGTCAACCTAGCGTCAAACGAATACTTTAAAGCGGTGAAAGCCAAACAACTCAGTGGCAAACTCATTACCCCGGTGTTTAAAGATTACAAAAATGGCAACTACAAAATCATTAGTTTTTTCGCTAAAAGAGCCCGCGGCATGATGACCAAATACATCATTGAGAATCAAATCACAGAGGTGGAACGCATTAAAGACTTTGCCACAGCGGGCTACTATTACAGCGAACAACAAAGCAATGAAAAACAGTGGGTGTTTTTAAGAGATCAACCCGCTAGCTAAGCCACTAAGTACCATAACACTCCATAGCGGGCTGATTTTCCTAGCAGAATGAGCCCTAAGCTGCGCAGCTTGGACCAACCCAAGTAACCCGCCGCCAAACAAAAACCATCGCCAATCAACGGTATCCAGCTTAATAACAACAGCCAGGGGCCATGGCGATGTAACTGGTCAACGGCCTTGGTCGATAATGAAAAAGCCCTCAACCAAGGCCATTTCGAAGCCCATTCAGGCGCATCATTAACACGCCAACGCGCTAGTAAGCCGCCCATTGCAAAGGTGATCAAAGCGCCGAGCGTATTGCCGGCGGTGGCAATCATCCATAACCACAGGGCTTGTTCTGGCTCCGCTGCCAACAAACCCACAAATAGAATTTCCGAGCCGCCCGGCAACAAGGTTGATGCCAGAGTACTGTATAAAAACAATCCCAACCACGTCATATTTTAACTCATGGGGTAAATGGACTCTGCATACATATGCAGCTCTTCGAGAATAGCAATACTCTGTGGATCGGTGGTATTTTGGGCTAAGGCATTGAGTTCGCTGGCAAACACGTCGAAGGTGCGCGCGCCGGACGCCGTTGCATCCAATAGTCGTTCGGCTCTAAATGCTTCCCACGCTTGCATTTCGTCGGTGGTTAGCTGGTCTGGGTAGTTGCGGGCTTTAAGGCGGAATAACATCGCTTCTAGGCGGCTGTCTTTAAAACTAAACTCGGCATCATTCCAAGTTTCAGGATTTTGCTGGTGTACTTTTTGCATGAGCTTGCGGTCGTGATCACTAAAAAAGCCACCACCATACAAACCCGCATCTGGGTCTACGGGGGGAAACTCCGGCCGATTGCCAAACGCTTCAAGCAAGGCTTGCCGCAAACCATCATCCTCTTGCAAGTAATTCAGGTGTGCTTGGCAGCGGCGTTTGTCGATACCAAACTGCTGGGCCTGCTCATCGCCCAAGGTTTGTAATGGCGCCACTACAGGGCAGCGATTGACATGAATTTCTTTGACTGCTGGTCTCACCGCATCTGCAGGCAACTGGTCTTTGTGGCTAAACATAAGCTCTTGCAATTGCGCCGCCGAATAGCCCTGCCACTGGCGCGGATCTTGACGCAAGTCAAACACCAACACCCCGTTGTTATTGCTAGGGTGTTTTGCAAATGCACCCACCAACGACAAGTAACCTTGCTTACGGCCATACATACCGGATACATGTAATATTGGTTTACGCATCTGTAAGTCTAGCTGGCCCCAGACTTGGGCTTTATGCTTCAGCTGAAAAACGTAATTAAACAATCTCGGCTGAGCCTTTTTCACCACCCGCGCTAATTCAATGGTGGCCCGTACGTCGGCCAAGGCGTCATGGGCATTGACATGTTCAATGCCATTGGCCGGCGCCAGTTGGTCTAACTTTAGCACCAACTCATCATTTTCATTACGCGGCCAATTAATACCTTCTGGGCGAATGGCCGAGGCTGTACGAACTAGATCAATCAAGTCCCAGCGGCTATTGCCACCCTGCCATTCTCTGGCATAGGCGTCAAACAAGTTGCGATATAAACCAAAGCGAGTGAATTCGTCGTCAAAGCGAAGGCTGTTGTAACCCAAACTGCACGTTCCAGGCTGACTCATTTCGGCGTTAATACGGGCCATGAACTCAACTTCGGGCAAGCCTTCTTCGAGGGCTTTTTGGGGCGTAACACCGGTCACCAAACAGGCTGCCGCAGAAGGCAGGTAATCGTCGGCTGGTCGGCAATACCACATCATGGGTTCGCCAATGGGATTAAATTCTAGGTCGGTACGAATGGCGGCAAACTGTGAGGGACGATCCCAACGTGGATCCAGACCAAAGGTTTCATAATCATGCCAAAGCAAGGTTTGAGTTTGGTCGGGTTGATAGGCCACACTGGGCTCCTTAGTTAAAACACCGGAAATCAACTACCGGTGATAGGTTTGTTCTACAAAAGGCATTTTACACACTCTGCAAGGCAATTGCTTGCCTCGAACCAAGGCAAAAATTTGGGTATCTACAACAGCATGTGCGCTGTCTACATAACCCATGGCTAAAGGAGCGCCAAGGCTCGGCCCAAATCCGCCGGAGGTAACTGTACCAATCACGCTGCCATCGGCCAGCACTAACGACGCACCTTCTCTGACGGGCGCCTTGCCTTCTGGCAACAAACCCACACGGCGCTGCGCCGGCCCATTAGCAATTTCAGCCAAAATGACATCGGCTCCCGGGAACCCCGCTGCACGTTCGCCACCGGTACGGCGGTTTTTTTGCATACCCCAAACCAGATTAGCCGAAACCGGTGTAGTGTCGGTGTTTAGGTCGTGACCATAGAGGCATAAACCGGCTTCCAAGCGCAATGAATCACGTGCGCCTAAACCAATCCACTCAACTTCATCAAACGCTAACAAGGCAGATGCCAATGCCTCTGCGCGGTCATTAGGCACAGAAATTTCGAACCCATCTTCCCCGGTATAACCTGCTCGGCCAATAAAACAAGGGTGTCCTAAAATAGCCACTGGGCGCGCATCCATAAAGCGCATATCCATAACTTCTGGAGCTAGTCTGGCCAGGACTTCTGCCGCTTTCGGCCCCTGCAACGCGAGCAAAGCTCGGTCGTCTAATACCTCTAGCTTAATATCATCGCTAAAGTGAGACTGCATATGGGCAATATCTTGTGCCTTACACGCGGCATTCACTACCACAAAAAAATGATGCCCAGCGTTGGTGACCATCAAATCATCCAAAATACCGCCATTATCGTTAGTAAAGAAACCATATCGCTGACGGCCGGCAGCTAAATTAAGGTAGTCTGCCGGAATCAGGCTTTCTAAAGCCAGTGCTACGGCTTCCATAGAAGGCCCTGTTATACGCACCTGACCCATATGAGACACGTCGAACAGACCTGCAGCAGCGCGACAATGTAAATGTTCCTGCTTGACGCCCATAGCATACTGCACAGGCATATCGAACCCGGCGAAAGGAACCATCTTGGCTCCTGCTTCAAGGTGCATGGAATAAAAAGGGGTAGTTAACAAGGTTTCAGACATGGGGCTACTCGCTGCTATAGTTATCAAAACACTAGGTAGTGTAAACAGCGGCAATTATAAGCAAGTTTCCTATAGGAAACAAATTTTCTTTCAATTAACCTCGTTGAGCGTCAAATAACGCCCATTGGTGGGCAAATTCCACCTCACACAGCCTCGTTATCGAGCCACTATCCATAATACCAGAGCATCTTCTTCACTTAAGCTCACCAACGCATGGCCCATATTGGCATCGTAGTACATACTATCACCCGCCACCATAGACACTGGTTCGTAAAACTCTGTGTACAAGGCTAATTCACCTTCTAATACCAGTAAAAACTCTTCGCCCTCGTGTCGCACCCAGTCGCAAAAATCATCAAAGCTACGGGCCCTAACTCGAGTTTTAAAGGGCACCATTTTTTTGCGTGCCAAATCGGTTGATAACAATTCGTGTTCATAGGTACTGGTAGGATGGGGCGTACCCTCGCCCGCCTTAGTTAGCACCCTTCGCCCTGAAGCCATCGCTTTACGGGGCTTTGCGAAGAGCTGAGGAATGTCTATTTGCAAACCATTGGCCAACTTCTGCACTGCCGTAAAGGTAGGGGAGATTTGTTCATTCTCTATTTTCGACAAGGTTGACCTAGCTAGACCTGTCTTTTGGCTCGCCTCTTCCAGCGTTAAACTCAAACTCAGACGAATTTCCCGTAAGCGCTTACCTAACTGAAGTGGTTCTACGTTAGTTTGTAAGCCAGAACCCGATTCAATTTTGAGTTCAGGCATATCAGGTTGTTCTTTGGACATGAGTATCTCGTGAGCGATGAAGGGTTAACAGACTAAAGCTATGCTACCACGAGCAACATAGGGCGTCATGCAATTAACAACATACAGAGCGCAGAAATAAACTTTTTGAAATAATATTTCCTATTGGCTAATTTGTTGATTAAAATCAACCGGAATGATATCCTAGCCGCCAGTCAAGATCAGAATGTTGTTAGACGTTCTTCTACTTCATTATTAACCACTACAGGAAACCCAATCATGAGCAATATTCCTGCTGAATTGTATTACACCGAAT
>CBDUDU010000013.1:0-37891 GCA_965366045.1 uncultured Oceanospirillaceae bacterium | reverse complement strand
GCATGTTGCAGCTTAACATTGCCTTGGCGCTCACGCCGCTCGCCACGTTCCTTACGCAACGATTCTAAGGCTCTCACGCGGCCCTCATTACGGGTGCGGCGGGCCTTAATACCCTGGCGAATCCAAACTTCTTCTTGGGCAAGCTTTTTGTCAAACAGCGCGTTGTGGCGCTCTTCGTCTTTTAATTGCTGTTCACGGTATTCTAAAAACTTGTCGTAACTACCAGGAAAAGCACTCAAGTTGCCTCGATCTAGTTCAATAATGCGATTCGCCAGTACCTGCAAAAAACTACGGTCGTGGGTAATAAAAATAATGGCACCGTTAAAATCTAACAGTTGTTTTTCTAACCACTCGATGGCGAGTATGTCTAAGTGGTTAGTAGGCTCGTCTAATAACAACAGTGTAGGTTCGGACACTAAGGCCCGTGCCAAAGCTACACGGCGGCGCCAGCCTCCCGACAGCTGGCTCAACAGTTGTGTGCCGTCTAGCTGCAGGCGGGTTAAAATACGCTCTACTTTAGGTTCCATTTGCCAGCCATCTAACTCGTCAATACGGTGGCTAACAACCTCGAGCTCGCGCATGGCTTGATCGTCTAGATCGCCCATGGCAATGACTTCATGGCGCTGGCGCAGGTCATATACCTCACCCATACCCATCGCCACCAACTCACTGACACACAGATCGTCACGGTCCGGCAGGTCTTGTTGTAAATAACCAATCTTACAGGCGGGACTACGCCACACATTGCCACTGTCTGGTAACTGCTCGCCCACCAATAATTTGATAAGACTTGATTTACCCGCACCATTGCGGCCAATAAGGCACACCCTGTCACCTACGTTCACCTGTAAATCAACGTCATCAAGAATTGCCACATCGCCAAACGCAAGGTGGACTTGTTGTAACCGCAATAAATTCATTAGGATCCTAAAGTTTTAATCAAAAACGCGAGTCATTTAACACTCACTATCAAGTATATGCATTGAAATTTTCTTAATTATACCGTTTCTTCTAGGCTTTCAGGTACTTATAGGTTACAAATCGACACAAAAGGACGCGTATAAAAGTTGCAACAAGTGAAAAAATAAGCCGATAATATGCACTAGACAAAAAGCAGTATCATATTCGTACCGTTTTAACCCATGGATTTTTTGGATGACAACTTCCGATGTAAGTAAAAGCGCCACCTTGAGCAACTACAGCCACATCAAAGATACGTTAACGATGTTAGGCATTACCATCCAAGACTCGGCCATGTCCATCAAGTGCCAGGATCCTAAAGACCAAATGGAGCTTGAATTGATTCAAAACCCAGACCGATTGCAAGACCCAATGGCATGGATGGAGCTGCAGTCTAACCTTCATGACTCCTACTCTATGGAATCTGAACGCCTCATGTTTGCGGCCATCATGGGGGGCTCTAGTATTGAAGAAGCCATTACCATTTATCACGCCAACACGCCTGAAGAAGCCGAAGAAACCGAAGCTGACGACATTGAAATGTTCTAACTTAACCGACATTGGTGTCAACTTAACCAATGATCGTTTTAACAAAGACCGTAGCGCAGTTATTGAACGGGCTCAACACGCTGGAATCCACCGTCTAATTATTACCGGCACCAACCTGGCTTCTAGCCAACAGGCTTTACAGCTCAGCTTAGACCATGGCTCAGTATCACAACTCTACGCCACTGCTGGTTTTCACCCTCATAATGCCAGTGAAAACAATGCTCAAACTTGGGCCCAACTAAGCCAACTATGGCAACATAAAAATGTGGTCGCTATCGGCGAAACGGGGCTCGATTTTAACCGCAATTTTTCCCCCCCAACAGCCCAACTCGAGAGCTTTGAAAAACACCTTCAAGCCGCAGCAGAAATACAACTGCCTCTGTTTTTACACGAACGCGATGCAGCGGGCGCTTTTTTGGAACTACTAGCTAACTATCGTCACCAGATCGACAAAGCGGTATTGCACTGCTTCACCGGCACCGAAGCATTTCTGCGTCAACTGCTCGACCTAGACATTCACATTGGCATTACCGGCTGGATCTGTGACGAGCGCCGTGGCGGGCACTTACACGATGCGGTCAAACTGATTCCGCAAAACCGGCTTATGTTAGAGACCGACGCACCCTACCTGCTGCCACGGGACATGCGCCCCAAACCTACATCGAGCCGCAATGAACCCGCCTACCTAAGGCATGTTTGTCAACGCGTGGCCCACTATCGCGGCCAAAGCGAAGACAGCCTAGCGCTACAATCTGAAGCGACCGCAGTGGATTTTTTTGGTTTTAACTCGACACAAGCAGAAACTGAGTAACTGCCTGTCGATCAAACGGCCAATTCAATTCTTGCCGACTATCGGTACAATACAACACTGGAATACGCGTAGCGTAACGCGCTAACAACACATCTGACTCTACTATATCTACGAGTATAATGTCGCTGGTGTCAAAGTTTACGCATTGTACCAACAAGGCTTCTGCATCATCACATAAGTGACAGCCTGAGGTACCCATCAGCTCAAATTGGCGCTTATTATTCGATGGCATAACTACACCGTTGCGGGGTTGTTAACGCTGACCAGCACACACGCTTCATCACCGGTATTGCGAAAACGATGAGGCTGAGAACTGGCAAAATAGTAGGCATCACCTGGGCCTAGCTGTTGGGTTTTATCTGCTACGGTGACTTCAAGGTGGCCACTAATGACGATACCTGCCTCTTCACCTTCGTGCAGCAACATGTCAGACCCGGTATCGGAGCCTACCGGGTAGGTTTCATGCAGCAATGACAGGCTTCGCGGCTCATGATTGTAGCCCACTAAACGCATGGCTACCTTGCCATAACCCATGTCTGGCAACTCACTACTGGTATAAAACACTTGCTGTTGTACCTGTACTTCATCGGCAAAAAACGCAGGTAGTGACATCGGCACACCGTCAAGCACTTTTTTTAATGAGCTCACCGATGGACTGACTCTATTTTGCTCAATCAATGAGATGGTGCTATTTGTTACACCCGCACGCTTGGCCAGCTCTCGCTGCGATAAACCACGTTTTTTCCGTACCTCCTTGAGGCGCGCTCCCACATCAAGACTCATTGGCAGGTTCCAATCCTGAGCCCGATTCTTCAGCCGCTTCTATGAGCGTATCGGGCAAGGTTTTTTTAGGTTGTATACCCCCTAGTTTAACAATGCTTTGGGCTCGATTAATCAAATTACCACGCCCGGAGGTGAGCCGTTTGTGAGCCGTATCGTAGGCGTCTTGGGCACGCACTAAGTGGTTGCCTACGCCATCCATCGACGTGACAAAATCGACTAACTTTTTATGCATTTCTTCAGCTTGACGGGATATTTCTTTGGCGTTTTGGCTTTGGTGTTCGTAGCGCCAAATGTTGTGAATAGTACGCAGCACCATCAGCAAGGTCGCTGGGCTAACTATCATAATATTGTTTTTCATGGCACTAATAAACAACTCAGAATCTGCCTGCAATGCCAACATATACGCCGATTCAATCGGAATAAACAACAGCACATAGTCTAAACTACGCAGCCCTTCGGCCGCTTCGTATGACTTACCACTTAGGCCTTTAATATGGGCTTTTACCGACGCTAAATGCTCACTCAATGCGTTCTTACGATCGCCTTCTGATTCTGCGCTCTGGTAACGCTCATAGGCCACCAGTGTAACCTTAGAGTCCACCACCACATCTTTCTTTTCGGGCATGTGAATAATGGCATCAGGCTGTAAACGCTTACCGTCGGTTTGCGTAAAGTTAACTTGCAAGTGATACTCATGATCCTTACGTAAGCCAGACTGTTCTAATACTTGCTCCAGTACCATTTCACCCCAATTGCCTTGGGTTTTGTTGTCGCCTTTAAGGGCCTTGGTAAGGTTGATGGCGTCACTACTGAGCTGGTTATTGAGCTCCAACAAGCTGTTTATTTGCTGTGTTAGGCCGGCCCTATCGCGTGCTTCTTTGTCGTACACATCGTCTACTTTTTTGCGAAAGTCGCCTAATTGTTGCTTTAGAGGGTTGAGCAAATGACCTAATTGGTCTTGGTTTTTAGTGGATAACTCACTACTTTGTTGCTTTAGAGACTGTTCGGCAAACTGTTTTAAATAAGCCTCGAAGGAGGCTTTATTTTGTTCTAATTGCTGCAGCTGAAGTTGATGGGCCGCTTGCTGCGCACTCACTTGTGTTTGTAGGCTAGCGTTAGTGGCACCAGCTTGACTTAACTCTTGCTGTAACTGAGCCAATTGCTGCAGACTGTCTTGTAACTGCTCCTGCGCCAGCTGGCTTTGCAATTGTGCTTGTTCAAGCTTCACTTCTAGCTGCGCCACCGCCACTTGTGCAGCGATATCTTCGACACCACTTTGAGGTTGTTTGGGACCCGCTCTAAGAGCGTAGATGCCAAACACCGCCATGACTATCGCTAAGCCCCAGGGCAAATAATCTAACACCATACTAAGCAACCCAACCTTGTACCATAGGTACTAAGCCAACCAGTGATAGGCCGGTGTAGACTAGAGTAGCGCGTTTAGGGTTAAGCATGCGGCGTAGGAAAATATAGTAAATTGCAGGAAAACTAATGACTAAAAAACTCACGGGAATCCACCAGGCAAAGTGCTGGCCGCCATACACCAAACTAGCGATCAAAGCGACCACAGCTAAATTTCCGGCAATTAGGTAGGGTGCAGGCACAGTGGTTTGGTTGGCTTGTATAACGTCATGGCTAACTTGACGTGCGCTTAAAGCGGCAGCCATGGCAAAAGCACCAGTTAGTGTAAAAATATAGATGGGTTCCATGTGCGTCTGTCCGTATGGCTAAGGTAAGGCACAATGGTAACAAAATTAGTGTAACGCTTCACCCAATGCGGGCTGTTTTGGTCGTAGCAAGTCAAATTGTTGACGTAGTTCGATTAGCGGCCTGAGACCGTGATCTAATGGATCTTCAGGCAAATCCAACCAATTAACACTGTGAATACGCGTCATTAAGTCATACTCACCCACGATAGCGTCTAAAAACATGAGTGCTGCATCGGTTTGAGGGGCGTCGTCGAGCATGGGCAAGTCTTCAAGATACAAGTCTAAATGTAACTCTTGACCGATGTTGTGCAAACCAAAAAATAGCTCATCCAGTTCTAACACGGCGTCGCCTATTTCAATGGCTTCTGGGATTTGTTCAACCCTTGGGTTGAACGCCAGCACTTTAATACGCTCTATTAATGGTGCAGCGGCAACCAAAAACAACACCGTATCAATACTCTGACTAAAACCGTCACAACCAAATACCAACTCAATGCCTACTCCCTCTTGATCGCGAGCACAAAAGACAGTCAGGTGTGGATCGATATCCGACAACTGATCTTGCACTTGTTGCAACAATTCATGGGCCAGCTCGGTTTCTTCGTTAACCAAACTACGCAGTTGGTCTGCGTTATTGGTCACGAGTTGCCAAAAGCTGTCTATGGGGGAATGGTTCATATTAGTTCTTTATATACTGAAAGTCGCCGCTCATTGGCACCCATGCCACCGCGGCATACCGTACGTAACGTAAAAGGGAGTGCCGAAGCACTCCCTTTGATAGCTACGGGGGGTTAGCAGTTTATTGCTTGCCCATCTGTGCTTTGATCAAGTCACCGATAGTGGTTGGACCATCAGTAGTCACTTCCATGTCGCGAACGTCACGGATAGCTTGCTTCTCGTCTGCTACGTCTTTCGCCTTGATAGACAAGTTAATAGAACGGTTACGACGATCTACGGCTACGATCTTAGCTTCAACACTGTCACCAACCTTAAGTTCGTTACGTGCGTCTTCAATACGATCGATGCTGATTTCAGAAGCCTTAAGTACGGCGTCAATGCCTTCAGCAAGCTCGATTACGGCTTCCTTAGCTTCAACAGACTTAACGGTACCGTTAACAATAGCACCACGGTCGTTAGCGGCAACATACTCGCTGAACGGATCACTTTCTTGCTGCTTGATGCCTAGAGAAATACGCTCTTTCTCTGAATCTACAGACAAGATAACGGCGCTTACTTCGTCGCCCTTCTTGTAGTCACGTAATGCTGCTTCGCCTTCTACTTCCCAAGAAATATCAGACATGTGTACTAGACCGTCTAAGTCGCCTTCTAGGCCAACGAAGATACCGAAATCAGTGATAGTCTTAATGTTACCAACCACCTTGTCACCAGCTGCATACTTTTCAGCAAACTCAGCCCATGGGTTACCCACACACTGCTTGATGCCTAGAGAAATACGACGACGCTCTTGGTCTACGTCCAAGATCATCACTTCCATGGTGTCGCCAACGTTAACAACCTTAGATGGGTGGATATTCTTGTTAGTCCAAGACATTTCAGAAACGTGCACCAAACCTTCAACGCCGTCTTCGATAGAAGCAAAGCAACCGTAGTCAGTTAGGTTAGTTACAGTAGCCTGTGTACGATGACCGTTCGGGTAACGTGCCTTGATAGACGCCCATGGGTCTTCTTGTAGCTGCTTAAGGCCTAAAGATAAACGACCGCTGTCCTTATCAAACTTGATAACACGAACAGTGATTTCGTCACCTGGGTTCAACATGTCACTTGGATGTGCAATACGCTTCCAAGCCATGTCAGTGATGTGTAGTAGGCCGTCAACGCCGCCTAGGTCTACGAACGCACCGTAGTTAGTTAGGTTCTTAACGTAACCCTTAACGTCCATGCCTTCTTCAATGCTAGCCAACAATTCGTCACGCTGTGCGCTGTTCGCTTCTTGCATTACTGCGCGACGTGAAACAACCACGTTGTTGCGCTTTTGATCAAGCTTAATAAGCTTAAATTCAAGTTCCTGGCCTTCTAGGTGATCAACGTCGCGTACTGGACGAACATCTACCAAGGAGCCAGGTAAGAAACCCTGAATGTTGTTGATGGCAACAGTAAAGCCACCCTTAACCTTGCCGTTGATAACGCCAGTGATGGTCGCTTCTTCGTCAAAGGCAGTTTGCAATACATCCCACGCTTCGGCACGTTTGGCCTTTTCGCGTGAAAGCTTAGTCTCACCAGTGCCGTCTTCAACACTTTCTAGAGACACCTTAATTTGATCGCCGATCTTCACTTCTACTTCACGAGAATCGTTATAGAACTCTTCGATAGGAATGATGGCTTCAGACTTAAGGCCTGCGTGTACTGTTACCCAGTCGCCGTCGATGTCTAATACGGTGCCCATAACAACAGCACCAGGACGCATTTCAACAGCAATTAGGGATTCTTCAAATAGATCTGCAAAGCTTTCGCTCATGTTTTATACCAGACGTTGTGCAAGTCAAAGGTGCTTGCGAGACAACGCTCGTTTAGCCTGAAGGTCAGCTGCAACAGGGAAGTTAAGTGGACGCGGTGTGTCAGGAACTGACGCCTAAAATGACACTAACGAATTTTGCGCGCGCGGTATTGTACACTGCCACGCAAATCTCATCAACCACAAAAAAACAACAAAAGTACGCTTAAGCCTATAAAACCGCGCCACCAATAAATGCTAAGCTAGCAGTCATAGGTGCCTGAATATAGCGCTTTTCACCAGCCTGTTTTTAACTGTGTACAACTAAATAATTAAAATCACTGCTGTCACCTTTACCCTTATTGGCATTGTGCTATTAACCCATGCATTGAAACCCGCTTATATCATCTACAGAAGAGAGCTGAACTGGGGCTAGCGCTCACTAGTCATCCTTATCAGTTTGTTTATTGTGGGTTATAGCGTCATGGCCACCGCGCTGTACCAATCCACCGGCGTCGACGCCTTTGACTTGGTGGTGGCGATCATTTTATTAGGTGGTAGTGTATTTCTGGCGCTAGTGATGAAGTTTAGCTTACGCAGCATCAATAAAATTCGCGCCATCACAATGCTCTATTAGATGAGCGCAATCGAACCTTGTTAGCCCGCCTTCCCCCTGGCCATCGCTAACCACGAATTTGAACTTCACTATCAGCCCCTTATCAATCCTAAAATCAATGCGATACACAGCGTCGAATGTTTAATCCGCTGGCCGCAAACTGATGGCAGTGCCGTTGCCACTTGCGACTTTATCCAGCTAGCCGACCAATCCTACGATATTGTCAATATTACTCCCTGGGTCATCTGCACCAGTTTAAAACAACTCGGTTTGTGGCACGCCAACGGACACAAGCTGGCTATACAAATTAACATTTCGGCAGGTGATTTAGATGAGCCAGCGCTAGTGACTCATATTGCCAAACACTTGCACCTCAACTATGTTGAGCCTAACTGCTTAACTCTTGAAATCACCGAAAACTTGGTTATTAGCAACCAATCGGAATCGCTCAAAGCCCTACAGCAACTGCGGGACTTAGGCATAGGCATCAGTTTAGATGACTTTGGTACTGGTTATTCTTCCATGACGCTGCTTCACCAACTACCATTAACCCAAATAAAAATAGACCGCTCTTTTGTTATCGGCATGGAGGACAACAACAAACACACGGCCATTGTGCAATCCACCTTAGATTTAAGCATAAAAATGGGACTTGAAGTCATTGCAGAAGGTGTGGAAAATGGACATCAAGCGCAACTGCTTAAACAGATGAATTGCGCACTTATTCATGGCTACGATTTAGCTAAGCCAATGCCAGCCGAAAAACTTGACTAGTGGCTCAATCAACCAAGGTAATCATTTAAATGTGTTACGAAAAATCAGCCAAAGCAATTGCACAACTAACCCTCGAACAGTACCGAGTAACTCAACAAAACGGCACCGAGCAACCGGGTAGCGGCGCATACCTAAACACCAAACAATCAGGTATCTACATCGATGTTGTTTCTGGTGAACCATTGTTTGCCTCGACCGATAAATATGAATCGGGCTGTGGCTGGCCCAGCTTTACCAAGCCCATTGTGACGGCCAACGTACTGGAAATTAATGACGTTTCACTCGGCATGGCCAGAACCGAGGTCAGGTCTGCCCATGGCGACAGCCACCTAGGCCACGTGTTCACGGATGGCCCTGCAGACCGAGGCGGTTTACGCTACTGCATTAATTCTGCATCATTAACATTCATACCCCGTAGCGAAATGGCAACCAAAGGCTACGGCGATTACTTAAACCAAGTTGAGGAACTCTAATGTCAACTGAACGTGCAATACTCGCAGGAGGTTGTTTTTGGGGCATGCAAGACCTGATTCGCAATCTGCCCGGCGTCATTTCAACACGCGTGGGTTACACCGGCGGCGAAGTGGCCAACGCCACCTATCAAAACCACGGAAATCATGCAGAAGCTATTGAAATCACCTTCGATAATCAGCTCACCAGTTTTCGCACCTTATTAGAGTTTTTCTTTCAAATTCACGACCCCACAACCAAGCTACGCCAAGGCAACGACTTAGGTGCTTCGTACCGGTCTGCCATCTACTTTGTGGCGGCACAACAAGAGGCCGAAGCACGCCGTACTATTGATGACGTTAACGCATCGGGCATATGGCCAGGCACAGTCGTCACCGAATTGGAGCCTGCGAGTGATTTCTGGGAGGCCGAGGCAGTGCATCAAGACTACCTACAAAACACGCCCAATGGTTACACCTGTCACTTTCCAAGAAAGGACTGGGTATTACCCGCTCGCTAAATCGCGGCACAAGGGCCTATGAGTTGCACACTTAACCTCGTTAAGTACTTGATCCAAAGTGTGTAACAAATAGCTTATGTCTTGCTTATCAATGGTCAACGGCGGGCGTATCTTCAGTACATTGTCGGCAGGGCCTTCGCTGCCCATTAAAATACGAGCGTCACGCATGCGATTTTTTACGTAATCAGCAACCTCCGTCGCCGGTTCACGGGTGCTCTGATTGTTCACCAAGTCCACGCCTACAAACAAGCCACAACCACGCACATCGCCAATACAAGGGTGCTTTACCTGCAACTCGCGTAAGCCTGTAAAAAGAAGCTCTCCCATGTTGCGGGCATTAGCCATCAGTTGCTCTTGTTCAACTATACGCAATACCTCGGCGCCCACTACACAGGACAAATTAGACCCACCAAAGGTGGAGAAAAACTCGGGGCCTTCTGCAAAGCTTGCAGCGATTGCTGCAGTGGTAACCACCACGCCAATCGGGTGACCATTACCAATCGGTTTCCCGAGCACCACAACATCCGGCACCACCTGTTGTTGCTCGAAAGCAAAATAATAACCGCCTAAACGGCCTAATCCTGTTTGCACCTCATCGGCAATACATATGCCACCCGCCTCGCGCACGTATTGATACACACGACTCAGGTAGTTTGTAGGGGGTATGATCTGTCCGCCCACACTGGGGAACGTCTCGGCAATAAATCCTGCGATGGGCTCGCCTTGAGCCGTTAGAGTAGCAATGTGTTGCGCCACTTGCTGTGCATAAAGCTCGCCTGCGTGGCGCTGCTCACGTCGGTATGGACCTCGGTAATCATCTGCCACATCCACCAAATGCACCCAGTCGGCTTGACCTAAGCCGACTGCAGGCGCCCTTGGCGAGGCAAATTTGTAGGCCGAAATATCAATAGCACCCGTGGTATTGCCGTGATAACCATGATTAGGCGTAATCATGTGTTTAGCCTTAGTGTGAGCACGAGCCAAACGCAAGGCTAACTCATTGGCTTCGGTGCCGGAATTGACAAAATAACATACCGACAAAGATGCAGGCATATGGCTCAATATTTGCTCTGCAAATGCGGCGCGGCTGGGATGTAAATAACGCGAATTAGAATTGATACGAACCAATTGCTCGGCTGCAACGCGAGCAATTCGAGGGTGCGCGTGCCCTACATGAGGTACGTTATTGTAAGCATCTAAATAGGGCCTGCCCCACTCATCAAATAAATAATGCCTCCAACCGCGCAAAAACATGACTGGGTCTGCATAGCTTAATTTGAGGTTGTGGCCAAAGTGGTCTTGTCGAACTTGCTGTGCATGGATTTTACTGGGTGGGCAGTACTGGGTTGCGGCTGATTCTAAATTGAGCAAGGCCGCTGGATTTGGGCATAATTTTTGCCATAACAAAAGATCATCTGGGTCCGCAGCACCTGGCCAGTCGTAGCCCATACCTTCGATAGACAAAGCCAATTGCACATGGGCATGAGGGTGCCAACCACCATTCTCACAAGGCTCTCCTAAATGAGCAAACAAGTCGCCAGCAGCCAACTCTTGGCCCACCGTAAGCTGAGCCACCGACGCCGGATTAAGATGGCCATATAAACTATAGAAAGCATCACCCGCAGGTGTTTGATGACGTAAAATAACCACACCACCGTAATCGAGGTTGGCTTTACGGTTATCCGTGGCCTCCACAGTGGCCGCCATGGGTGCATAAAGCGCCGTACCCACCGGTGCAAAGATATCAATACCCAAATGCACTGTACGCCGATTACTGCTAGGCCACGGACCATTTTTAAAGGCTTGATCGGTATATACCAAGCGTGGTTCCAAGTAATAACCCAGAGCAACTTCCACATCGTTATGAGTCAGTTGCTGCGCTTCACTGGCGTGGATAGAAAATGGGTCTTGCGGAATGCTGCTGTGCTCCACACTCAGCGCTACCATTGGCGCCTGACTCAAATCAATACTGTCTCCCATTAAGGCATAACAATTGCCCTGATGGTCGTTTAGCCAAGCTATAGTCGCCTCGGCCTCAGTGGTTACCTGCAAACCACAAGCAAGCCGCAATCGTGAATTAATCAACCCTGCATGCAATCTATGGGTTTCTAAAAACGCCCAAGCTGGCGCTTGCGAAATGGTGACGTAAGGGTCATTTGGATTGTCCAACGCCATCAATGTCGAGTTGACCACACTCACCGCCAAACGCATACGTAACAATGGCCAAATTAACGAAATTTCCAGTTCTGATAAGGCTGCGCTGTGATGAAAACCAGCCACCAATTGTGCTAAGGCTTGCTCGGGCTGAGCCTGATCTAAGACAATGTATGCCCCGGCAATGGCTAAGTCACATACTCTAGGTGCCAAACACATGTCGCCCAAATCGATAATGCCAGTTATAGTTGGCCCTTGATTAAGGCACCCCTGCACCAGAATATTGTAGTCATTAACGTCGTTGTGAATACACTGCTGTGGTAGGCTAGATAGGCCTTCTTGTACAGCATTAAATTGCTCTACAATAGATTTGACAATGGATTTTCGCGTAGGATCTGCAAGGCAATCGAACCGAGCCTCAACCCAACCCGCTTGTACCAAATTCCACTTAAACTCTCGATCCAAATACCCATGCTCAAAAGACGCTAACTGGGTGTTCATGTGGCCCATATAATGGCCGAGCTGGCGAATTAAGGACTCGGATTTGGGTTCAAAATTAGCGTAATTAGAACCTTCAAACTTACTCAGCAACCAAACAACTCTTAGTTCGCCTTGCGGATCTTGATGGTAAGTGAATTGTTCTCCTGCTAGGGTAGTAATGACTCTGGGCACTGGCACTTGAACAGCAGCGGAAACTTGTTGCAAGTGAGCTAAAGCCGAACACTGCATTGCCACAAAGGCATCGTCGCAATCCACACGCATGACTTTCAGAACATAATCACCAGCAGCGCAAGTGACCAAAAAATTTAGATCGTACTCGCCATCCAAGCGGCTCACGGCACACTCAAAACCCCAAACATCGGCAACCACTTGGCTCCAGTGGTGTAGCATATATAACCTCTTTAAAGGTTGTTATTCGAATCTTCATCCTATCTTACAAAGCCTAGCCTGAACAGCTTGTAAATGAGGGCCTACAAGAGTTAAGTTAGATCAAACCGACCGTTTAGATAGGCAATAATGTCATTGGATTGGTAAAGCCATTCTACGGCGCCATCGTCCTTCACTATCTTTAGACACGGCACCTTATGACGGCCACCTTCACGAATTAACTCGACCTTAAACGCACCCTCAGCTTTTGCATCTCGTAACTCAATGTGCAACGCGTGGCGCTTTAGATGACGACGAACTTTGACACAAAAGGGGCACGCATGAAATTGATACAACGACATGGCTGCCGTCACTTGATCAATATTTTTTTGCACATCGGCCTGTCTTTTTACAGGTGTGGGCGAGGTCAAAAAATCCAAAATTAAAATGATTCGGCCTAAAATCCATCGAATGACTTTCATTAGTTAGTTCCATCGTAATGGTTAAATTAACCTACATTGCTAATTGCAGGCACAAAAAAGGCGGTTCAACTTGTAAGCTGATAACCGCCTGTTTTACAACAAATAATTGGTGGAGCCTAGCGGGATCGAACCGCTGACCTCAACACTGCCAGTGTTGCGCTCTCCCAGCTGAGCTAAGGCCCCACACGAAGGTAATCAAGCGCTTGGAATATTGCTGTTGCGACTTGATCGAGGCGTATTATAGGCACCTGAGCATGGATTGCAAGCCGTTAGACCAAACTTATCTAAACTTTTTCCACCGTACCCCGTTTAGGCTTAGGCAGACGGCCAATGGTAACGCTACGTCCAGATATTTAAGTCTAGTTTCTGACGCGTGCCCGGAAATACCAGCTCACGAATATTTTTCTTGGAAATGTTAAACGCATGGTGAATCACGTCGCCATATACGTCTCTAGCATCAATTGTTTGGCGCAAATCACGCCGCTCAAACAACTCTTTTTTGCCAAGCCCAGGCCAATCGGTAATTACCTGCGTTGACTTGATTAACCCACCAGCAAGAAATATGGCAGAGCCAACCCCGTGGTCTGTACCTTTGGTACCATTTTCCTTAGCTGTTCGACCAAACTCAGTCACCGTAATCACAATCGAGTTATCCCATACGGCCGCTGAATAGGACGCGAAGGCATTGATGACGCGGTCCAATTTTTTAAGGTGCTTGGCATGATCACCATGTTCACCGCCTTGCCTTGAATGCGTATCAAAACCAGAGTATTCCACAAACCCAACCTTTGGACCCTTGGGCTGTGCCATTTGTTTAGCCACTTCTTTGGCCAGTCGTTCAGGGTCTTGACCTCTGGACATGCGCTCATTGGTCATGGCGGTACTGGCGCCGTATTTAGACAAGGTGTCATCTTCTGCCCAAAGGCTTGCTAACAACTTATTGGTATCCTGATAAGATTTTTTATCAATATTTGAAGGGAATAAATTATGGGTGACGGCGGACGACCTGCAAATTAGCGGCGTAGGCAAGGTTACCGCAAGGCTGGACCGGTTTGATAATTCCATGGCCCGCCCTAACCAACCGGTATTCGTTGAGTAAGCCGATGCCCCACCCCCTTCCATGATATTTTGGCCTTCAAAATGAGACCGTCCGTAATAGTTAAAACCCGTGGCATGAACCACGCTCGCATTTTTGTTGCGCCAATGTCGTGCAAACCCCTGCAT
Source organism: uncultured Oceanospirillaceae bacterium (assembly GCA_965366045.1). Lineage (GTDB taxonomy): Bacteria > Pseudomonadota > Gammaproteobacteria > Pseudomonadales > Balneatricaceae > Njordibacter. Next base: position 23,540 of record CBDUDU010000013.1, on the reverse strand, counting down.
AGCGGGATGCAGCCCAAACTGGCCGTCTAACGGCAGGGTATTTTCTACCAAACAGGTGCTTCTAAGATTATCTAGGCCTTTGTCGTGCATAGGCTGAACCGCCGCCAAACCATCCATGCCGCCACGCAATAGAATCACCAATATGTTACTGGTATTGGTTTCGGCTGCCGTTGAACCCACACTGTACCCCATGGTGTAAGCAACGGCAGACATAGAGGTAGCTTTGATAAACGCTCTTCTTTTCATAATCAGCTCCTTAAAAACCCAGGTGAACATAGCAATGCCACAATCTGTTGAATCGGTAGTTGTGATCCGAGAATCACGTTTTGAGTATGAGGCGATAAATTAAAGCGTTGAAGTTGTTCAACACGCAAACCGTTATTTTTAACCGTTTCAGTAGTCACAGAGGTGTAGTTGTAGTGACGCCCGATGATAAATCCAAACCGCAAGCGGCGATCTAAATACTCATTTGATAACCAGCTTTGTTCGACCTCAGGCCAACCGTTAGGTTGCTGTGCTTCGCCATGGAGCAAGCCTAGCTCACGTAAAACACTGTCGATGCCACTGGGGTTAAAGTTCCAGTTACGTGGCACACCATTAGGCACGTCAATGTCAAATGCCTTTAATGTTTGATACACCCAAATTTCTGGATTGAGAAATTTATCGTTAGTTTGCTCTAGGTTTTCTAAAATATCGAGTAAACCGAGGTAAACGGGCGCTAACTTACCTTTATGCTTTAGGTATATTTTTGCCAATTGAGTGACATGATCTGGCGCTGGATGGTCGGCGATAAAATGTTGACACAAGCGAAAGGCCAAGTGCTTTGCCGTGTCTTGCATCGAGGTTAAGTCCCGCAACACGCGCTGGAGTTGCCCTTTACCTGTAGAACTATTGTACTTTTTACCCAGTACAGTTTGAGTGCCTGGCTCGTGATAGTCCTTTTCGAACCGCAGTTCGTTGATATTATCCCAATCGACCACTCTCCACCCGGTGAGAATATTGGTCATGCCATTAACATCATCCTGGGTATAGCCATTACTTGGCGTCACCGTATACAGTTCTAATGTTTCGCGTGCTAAATTTTCATTGGTACCATTATCAGTCCACTTTTCCTTACTGGCTCTCGAGTTTTCGCCAGTGCTATCTTGGTTATCTAAGTACAAGATCATGGCAGGATGAGTCACCGCCTTAAACACCAGATCAGACATGGAACCAAACATATTGGTTCTTATCATTTCCTGGAAGTTAGGCAAACACGGCAAGTTGTTCATTGACTCAGAAACGGTAAAATAGTTTAGCCAAAAGAGCCACAGGCGATTGGCAAAATCTGCGTCAGTATTCACGCAAAAGTCTGCCCGTCTGTAGGTAGATAACCAAATAGGCCGGACCGACTTATCGATCATTAGTTGCTGCAATTTTTTATTTTCTTGCAGCAGGCGCTCTTCTTCTCGCCACAACTGTGCACGATAAACAATACCCGCCTTGAGGCCCAAGGTGATGCCGGAATAGGTTTTCTTATCCTCATCACTAAGGCCTTTACCCGCTGACTCTAGCAAAGGTTTAAGACGATGATTAGATGTGTAGTTGCGCGGTTTGGAAATGGACTGCCGTGCACGAGCAAACCATTGGGATTCTGAAATGGGATCGTCATTTAAGCTAAAACCAAAGCCTGCTCGTCGACTAATCCAGTCTGCGGTTTTTGCCATCTTTCACCCACGCTGACGTGTTTGTTAAAGGCTGACAGTAACACATAAAATAGTTTTGATTAATAGAAATACTTTATCGCCCACGGGCGTTGACTAACCCCGTGAGCAATAGGTGGCTAGATTATGCCTGCCCCAAGCCTTGGTACTCTTTATCCCAACGCTTCGCTTCCTTCTTTGAAAGCCCGCCTAACACGTCTACCGCATGACGAATACGCGCGCGGCTCATGTCTGGACCAAGAATCTGCATGGCATCAAATACCGACACGGAATTGGCGGCACCGGTAATCACCACAAATAAAACCGCGAACAGGTCTTTAGGCTTCATTTCGAGTGTTTGCGCCATACCTTTACAAATAGCGAAGATGTCGTCTTTTTGCCAATGGCGCAGAGCTTCTAAGCGCCACAAAGTAAACTGCAGTGCTTTACGTACTTGTTCTGGCTCCAACTTGTTACTGGCAAGGTCATCCTCAGTAAGCTCTAGCATGCCGCTCAGGAAGAAACCGGCCAAAGGCAATACGTCGCTAAACTTATCTACACGAGGCTTGATCAGGGGCACGATAGGCGCTAAGCATTGGCTATTAATCGCCCACGTTTGCATACGCTGCATAAACTGAGCATCGCTTAGGTCTTCACGCAGCCATAAGCCATTGAGCCAAGACAGCTTTTCTTGGTCAAAAATCGGGCCACCCAAGGAAACACGGTTAACGTCAAAGTTGTCTACCATTTCTTGTAAGTTAAATTTTTCACGTTCGTCTGGCATAGACCAACCCATACGGCCTAAGTAGTTCAACATAGCTTCTGGCAAATAACCCATGCGCTGATAATACATAATGCTAGTCGGGTTCTTTCGTTTTGACAGCTTGCTCTTGTCTGGATTACGCAATAACGGCAAATGACATAGCTCGGGCATATCCCAACCAAAATACTGATACAGTAGTTGATGCTTAGGTGCTGAGTTAATCCATTCTTCGCCACGTAATACGTGGGTGATGCCCATAAGATGATCATCTACCACATTGGCTAGGTGATAAGTCGGCATACCGTCTGCTTTAAGCAGTACTTGCATATCCACTTGAGACCATTCAATTTCGATGCTGCCACGCAACATGTCTTGAAATACGCAGGTGCCCTCGCGAGGGACTTTCATGCGTACCACGTAAGGTATGCCGTCGTCTAAGCGCTGTTGCACCTGCGTGGGTGACAAATCCAAGCCACGGCCATCGTAGCCGATAGGGAGCTTGTTTTCAGTTTGGTGACGACGCAGTTCGTTGAGTTCTTCTGAGGTGGCAAAACAATAGAAGGCATGGCCGCCTTTAACCAGCTGATCGGCGTAGTCCTTGTAGATACTGCCCCGCTCACTTTGTCGGTACGGGCCATGTGGGCCACCCACGTCTGGGCCTTCGGTCCACTCAATACCTAACCAACGCAATGAGTCTAGAATAGCCTGTTCGGATTCTGGTGTACTGCGCTCTTGATCCGTGTCTTCGATACGTAAAATGAATTCGCCACCGTGCTGACGTGCAAATGCCAAATTAAATAGGGCAATGTAGGCGGTGCCTAAGTGTGGGTCGCCGGTTGGGGATGGCGCAATGCGGGTACGAATAGCAGTCATAGTTTTGGTCTAACAGTGGGTGGGAAAATCCGCTGTATTATACCTAAAACCACGTTTAATTGTACTGTTGGAGATTACTTCACGATGCTCACAAAGATGGGGAATTTCGAAAGGAGTGTACGACTGTAAATGGCTTCGCTCCTCGCAATGACGTGTAATGCTGTCATTGTGAGGAGCGAAAGCGAGGTGGCAATCTAAGCCTTATGCACCTTTTTGAGGACGCATATCATCGCGGCTGATGCCAGCAACCTGCACTGGGTTCTTCATGGCGTCGCGGCGGAACGGGTCGCCTAGCTCTTGGTTGATTAGAATTTCAATGAGCGAGGTTTTGCCCGCTGCTTGATCGACCAATGCCTGGCTAAGAGCAGAACTCACTTCGTCCATAGTGCGCGCTTGTACACCAATTAGGCCACACGCGCTTGCGATGCCTGCATAGTTAACGTTTTCATCTAACTCTGTGCCTACAAAGTTATCGTCAAACCATAATGTGGAGTTACGCTTCTCAGCGCCCCACTGGTAGTTACGCAATACGATCATAGTCACTGCTGGCCACTCTTCACGGCCAATAGCGGTAAGTTCTGTAACAGCGATACCAAAGGCGCCGTCACCAGAGAAGCCAACAACTGGGGTGTCTGGGCAACCAATTTTGGCGCCAACTACCGCTGGCAAACCGTAACCACAAGGGCCAAACAAACCAGGGGCTAAGTACTTACGACCTTCTTCGAAGGTTGGGTAAGCGTTACCGATGGCGCAGTTATTACCGATGTCAGAAGAGATAATGGCTTCCTTAGGCAATACAGAAGAGATAGCACGCCAAACCATACGTGGGCTTAGCCATTCAGGCTTAGCGGCACGAGCACGTTCGTTCCAAGTAGTACCTGGATCGTCTTCTTCGTTAGTCATGCCTTCTAGTTCAACATCCCAAGCTGCTTTGGTGTCTGCAATGCGTGCCTTGCGAGCTGCGCGATCAGTGTCGCCTGCAGCTGCAGAAAGCTGACCAATAATACCGTTAGCCACTTTGGCTGCGTCACCAACAATACCTACAGTAACAGCCTTGGTTAGGCCAATACGCTCTGGCTTAAGGTCTACTTGAATGATTTTGGCATTTTTAGGCCAGTAATCAATGCCGTAGCCTGGCAAGGTAGAGAATGGGTTTAGGCGTGTGCCTAATGCCAATACTACGTCTGCATCTTTAATAAGCTGCATGCCGGCCTTAGAACCGTTATAGCCTAGTGGACCTGCAAATAATGGGTGTGAGCCAGGGAAAGCGTCGTTGTGCTGATAACCACAACATACAGGTGCATCTAAACGCTCTGCCAATGCCATAGAAGCAGCAATGCCACCAGCAGAAAGCACTACGCCTGCACCGTTGAGGATTACCGGAGACTTGGCAGAAGACAAAAGCTTAGCCGCTTCTGCTAAGGCCACTTCGCCACCAGAAGGCAATTCAAATTCAATAATAGTAGGCAGATCAATATCAATAACCTGAGTGAACATGTCACGTGGTACGTTGATTTGTGCAGGTGCTGAAAAACGATGGGCGTTTGCAATAACACGATCAAGTACTTCGGCAATACGTGACGGATCACGTACTTCTTCTTGATAACAAACCATGTCTTTAAATAAAGCCATTTGCTCTACTTCTTGGAAGCCGCCTTGGCCAATCGTTTTGTTAGCCGCTTGAGGCGTTACTAACAAAAGTGGTGTGTGGTTCCAGAAAGCTGTTTTAACAGGGGTAACAAAGTTGGTAATGCCTGGGCCATTTTGAGCAATCATCATGCTCATTTTGCCGGTGGCACGGGTGTAGCCATCAGCCATCATGCCGCCAGAACCTTCGTGGGCACAATCCCAGAAGCTAATACCAGCTTTTTCAAAAATGTCAGACACAGGCATCATTGCAGAGCCAATAATACCAAATGCGTGCTCAATGCCATGCATTTGTAGGGTTTTTACAAACGCTTCTTCTGTAGTCATTTTCATAATCGGTTACACCTAAATTGGGTTGGAAGTGAGTTTAATAAATAGAAAGAATTTAGAATTCTTAGGTTATGGGTAGAGGATACTAAACTATTGACTAATGGCTTAGATCCACATTAGTTATTTCGATTAGCCCAGTTAAGCAAATCAAAAAAAACGCCTCACCCACGCAGACAAAAATGTCTTGACTGGGCAAAGCGCAAACTGTCCGCTAAGACAGGGTATGAAATTACTGGTTGTATAAATAGTCTGACAACCAAGGGGCAATTTGAGGGAAGTTAAATACTCATAACAATCCAATGGACCACTCCGCGCATGAATTTAATGACAGGCGGTGTGGCTGTTTATTTTTGCCAATTTCTTGGTGCTAGCTTAATTCTCACTGAGACAGTTGCTACCAATAGTTAGGCAACCACAAAGCAATTTGCGGGAAGTATATGATCAATAGTAAGCCTATTAACTGGATAACCATAAACTGCATCATGCCTAGGTAAATATCCTTTAAATCCCATTCTGGCACTACACCTTTTAGGAAGTAAGCGGACAGTGCTACAGGCGGGCTTAACCAGGCGGTTTGGAGGTTTACCGCCACCAGTATGGCAAACCAGATTAACAAGTCTGCCTGACTTAAGCCAAAGTCTAAGGTTTCTACCACTGGCAACAGGATAGGTACGATAATCAATACAATTGGCACCCACTCTAACGGCCAACCCAGCACGAAAATCAATGCCAATATGAAAAACAACATTGCCCATGACGACATGTCGAAGGACAAGAGTAATTCGGTCAGCATCTGTGGCGTGCCTAGGTTAGAGAATACTGCGCCAAAGAAGTTTGATGCAGCCACCAAAAACATGATGAGAACCGTAATTTCTAAGGTTTTAATCAACGCATCATAACCACTGGCAATAGAAAACTTCCGATAGGCAACAGATAGAACTAACGAACCAAAAGCACCGCACGCTGCGGCCTCCGCTGGGGTGGCAAGCCCCGCCACAATAGAACCTAAGGAGAAGGCAATGAGCACCGTGGGCGGCACCAGACCCATAAAAAACTCATACCACAAGTCAGAAAAATAGAATCCTTTGGGTCTTACTTCACGAGCCCATTTAAACACCCGGAACATCAGACCAATCCATAACAATGGAATGACAAGCCCTGCTAGCGGGAAGAATGACAAGACACCCTTGACTGCCAAAACACATAAGAATACAAACATGCCCAAGCCGGACATAACTAAGATCACCTCTAGTCCATAATAAGGTGATGTTTCTGGCTGCTCGTCTTCAGGCAAAATAGGCCCAAGGTTAGGGTTAATCATGCAGCGGCCAATAGTATAAATCATATACAAACTAGCCAATAACACGCCAGGAAGTACTGCCGCACGAAATAAGTCCGTCACAGGCACTTCCAACACAGGCCCCATAACGATCAACATAATAGAAGGAGGTATTAATATGCCTAAGGTTCCACCCGCCGTAATAGCACCCGCCGACAAACGTACATCATATTTAGAGCGATTCATGGTTTTAGCCGCCATAATGCCCAAAATAGTGACCGACGCACCAACAATGCCCGTAGCGGCTGCAAAAATCATTGAAACAAACAACACGGCAATAAACAACGCACCACGAGTGCGAGACATCATCATTTGTACGGCATTAAACAGGCGCTCCATGAGCCCTGCTTGTTCCATCATAATACCCATAAAAATAAACAAAGGCACCGCTACAAGCTGATCATTCATCATCGTGGAGTTGACTTGTAGGGTAAGCAAGAAGAACGCCAACTTACTACTGCCTCCCATCGAAGCAAACACAAACCCAAGAAAAATCAACGTAAAGGAAATAGGAAAACCTATAAAAATAGAAAACAACATGGCAGCTAACATCAGCATACCAATCATAGGTTTTGAAATACTAACATCACCTAGTACACTTGCTACCCAATCCCCTAGTGGCAACACATCTGGATAGAACACCGATATAAAAACACACGCCAGACCTATTAGATAGAAGGGGAAAAATTTTAGGAATTTTGATTCTCTTTCTTTACCCATTTGGTGAAAAGCGCGGAATAGCTCAGGAAAGCCTTGTAAAAATAGTAGCCCCGCACCGATAGGCATAAAAATACGGGCAGGCCATAAGTAAGGTGCCCATGTCGAATCAGCACTAGCATCTTCCCAAATACCCCATTCTTCACCCCAACCATTAAAGCCTAAAGCATCACCAGCAAAACCCAGTGCGCTCCAAAAGAACAGTAGCATAGCGGGAAAATAGAACATCAGGTATAAGGCGGCATCAACAGTGGCTTGGGTTGTCTTATGCCAACTACGGTAGATGAAATCTGCGCGAATATGGACACCACGCATCAAGGCATAGCCTGATGCCGCCATGAATATGACACCTCCAAGCATTCGACTGACGTCATACGCCCAAGTGGTAGGCCCCAAATTTATAGCACGGGCAAGGTCACCCAAATCATAAGAAATTAGTAAAGCAAACATGCCACGGGAAAATACTTCGGTAACCATCACAGCCACCAAAGGGATAATGGCCAAGCAAATGATGCGCCCCATCCATAAATTCAGCACATCAATAAAAGCGGTAATGGGACGCTGCCAAGGCGTCATGTCCTCTGGTGTTTCTCCCGGTTTTTCGGCGCGACGCTCTGCGATTAATTCATCGGTGATTTCGAGCTCGCCAATGTCTGTTACTTGTGTCGCCATGTCGGCTTCCTCTTATTATTGTCAGCAATTATTATGCCTTGTCTTCAGAAAGACTGACCTAAAGTCATTGTAACTAGCTGTTACAAAGTGAAAAATCTATCATAGGTTTCTGTATGAAAAGTGCGAGAAGACTATGATAAACTTCTTACCATCGTATAAGTTTACAACCTTAATTATTGCACTGCGATAAATCGACCTAGCACTCAGTACTAGGTCGATATCAAGTCAATGCAAAGTATTACTTGATGCTATCAGCAAAGGCCTTACCTAAACTAGCATTAGATGCCTGTGCACCAGCCCAGAAAGGCACTGCGATTGCAGCGAAATCTTTTTGCGACTGCCAAACTTCTGCAAAGAATTCATTCTCATCAGAAGATTTTTGAAGCAGCGCGTTTGCCGCATTCATATACGCAGGGAAGTAATCTGCTGGTGTATCATGTAATTGCACACCATGATTCTCGGTCAAGTCTTTCAAAGCTTTACCGTTCTCATAGATACGGTAAGAAATAGATTTTGACAAAGATGCATTAGCAGCTACTTCTATAGCTTTCTTTTGCACAGTGGTTAGAGAGTCATAAACATCGCCGTTTAAGTACATGTCAGCATTTACGACCACTTGGTGAAGACCTTGTAGGTAATAATGCTTCAATACTTTTTGGAAACCAAACACACTATCAGGTTTTGGACAACACCATTCGGCGGCGTCAATTGTGCCTTTTTCAAGTGCGGGTAGGATGTCACCACCACCCATAGCAACAGAGGCTACGCCAATGTCTTTGTAAGCTTGGCCTACCATGCCTGGAGGAGCGCGGAAACGGAGTTTACGAAAGTCATCCATGGAGTCAATAGGCTCAGGGAACCATCCCAAAGCTTCTGGGCCAACAGGCTGCAACATAAAGCCTTTAATGTTAACGCCCATTTCGTCCCAAAGACGGTCATAAAGTTCTTTACCACCACCGTATTGGAACCAAGAAAGGAACGCAATATTATCAAGGCCTACACCTGCACCTGCGATAGGAGCACCAAATAGGTTAGCGGCGGGATGTTTACCACCCCAATAATGAGTCCACGCAAAACCACCGTCTAGCAAACCAGCATCAATAGCATCGATGATGTCAGTGTTACCAACAACCGACCCCCCTGGCAATATTTCAATATTGACAGAACCGTCGGTCAATTCACGCACATCCTTAGCAAATTCATTCAACATGTGCACTTCATCGGATTTAGTGCCAAGCACTGACTGAACACGAAGAGTAACATCTTTAGCATAAACTGCAGTGGTGCTGATAATCAGCACACCAGCAACAGCAGCCAACTTCATTTTGTTTAAAACGGACATAATTGCCCTCCATTCTTATTGTAATGCCTTCAGTCGGCTGCTGCTAATCTGTGTGGAAGGCCTCACACAAAGTCCCATAGTTGGGAGCAACAGTAAAATTATTTAAATAAAACTCATTACTAAGCTAAAAATAGGTAACTAGATCCAGCCATCCGTCGTACAACATTTTTGTTGTTAAATACACTAAAAACACCAAGCCCACATAAGCAATGGCTGGGAATTTCAACATCACACGCATGATTAAGGCAGCAAAAAAAGCCATTAATACAATCGCTAATACCAAACCCATCACTAACAACTGGGTATTATCTCGAGCAATGGCCGCTACGGCCAACACATTATCTAAGGACATGGAGATGTCTGCTATGGCAATGGTCACCAGGGCGCTTCCCATGGTGACCTTACCTTTAGCCGGGCTAGTATCATCCGCTGGGGGTGCTGCAAAGTCTTTGATGTCACCATAGAAACGCCAGCACACCCAAGCTAACAAGACACCACCTAGCAACAAAATCCCTGGCACCCCAATAATGGTGCTGGCCCCTACGGCAAACAAAATACGGAATAAGGCGGCCAATGCCATGCCAGCAAGAATTACCTTACGTCGTTGATGAGCAGCCAAACCTGCAGCTGCCATGCCTATCACTAAGGCGTTGTCGCCAGACAAAATCAGATCAGCAAATACAATCTGACCAATATCTAACCAATTAAACATTAACCATCTCCTGCAAAATCATAGCGGCGGCTTTTTCACCAATCATAATCACTGGGGCATTGGTATTGCCCGAAGTAATGATGGGCATGATAGACGCGTCAGCTACGCGTAAACCTTCAATCCCATGCACCTTAAGTTGAGCATTCACTACCGCCATATCATCGTGCCCCATTTTGCAGGTACCCGTGGGATGGTAGATGGTGGTTGCAGTGTCTCTGGCCCAGTTAAGAATATCGGCATCTGCTTGGGCTCCAACACTAATACCTGGGCTATATTCTTCTGTTATTAATGACTTTAAGGGCGCTTGCTGGGCAATAAGCTGGGTGATTTTTATACCCGCAACAAGGGTCTGTTGGTCCAACTCGGTGGCCAGGTAGTTGGGGTGAATATCGGGGTGATCTGCAAAACGATTAGACACTAAGCTTAAGTGGCCTGTACTTTCAGGGCGCATTTGCAATACTGATGCGGTAAATGCATCAAACTTATGCGGGCCTTCGGCAGGTGAGTCTGCACTAAAAGGCTGTATATGGAATTGGATGTCAGGCCGGTCTGGGCTTAAATGTGTTTTAACAAAACCTGTGCCCAAACTGGCTGCCATAGTCATTGGTCCAGTGCGCTTTAATAGGTATTCTAGGCCAATTAGCCCCTGCTTAAACCAACTACTTATTTCAGTGTTAATAGTGCTAGCGGCACATTTAAATACCGGTCTAGCTTGTAAATGGTCTTGTAAATTTTGCCCCACACCTGGTAATTCTTTTACCATTTTTATCTTGTGAAGGGTTAACTGCTCTGCAGCTCCAATGCCAGACACCATAAGTAATTGTGGTGACCCTATAGCACCAGCGCTCAAGATAACTTCTTTATTAGCTTTTAACTCGCCACTGGCTAATTGCACACCAGTAACACGGTTGCCTTCAAATAAAAGTTTTTCCACGCAAGAACCTGTGAGTATAGTAAGGTTGGCGCGGCTGCGGGCAGGATTAAGATAGGCAACAGCTGAACTACAGCGCCGCCCTTTTTTAGCAGTCAGTTGAAACAAGCCCACACCTTCTTGATCTTCACCGTTGTAATCCTTGTTAGCGGGGTAACCAAAATTTTGGGCAGCTTCTAACCAAGCATCAACAACGGGTCGGCTTAAGCGTGTTTCGGATACCGTTAACGGCCCCCCTTGCCCACGCAAGTCATTGGCCGCGCCCTGCCAGTCTTCAGAACGTTTAAAGTAGGGTAACACTTGGTCCCATTGCCACCCTTCGTTACCTAAGTTAGCCCAGTCGTCGAAGTCTTGCGCTTGGCCACGAACATACAAAAGCCCATTAATAGAGCTACTGCCACCCAGCACCTTGCCTCTAGGCCAAGGAATAGAGCGCCCATTAAGCCCAGCACAGGGTTTAGATTTGTAACACCAATCGGCAGACGGATTGCCCATGGTCTTAAAATAACCCACGGGGACATGAATCCAAGGATTTAGATCGCGACCTCCAGCTTCTAGCACCGCTACGGTGTGACGACCATCTTGTGATAACCGATTGGCCACAGCACATCCTGCTGAACCTGCACCAATCACAATGTAGTCATACTGCTTTTGCATTAATTATCCCTAAGTTCGAATATGCTTATATCAATAAATGAGACTTTTGTACTCATTTACTGTATATTAAATACAGATAACCACATTACTTGACCTAACTCAAGCTTTTTATTTAAAGTGACCACACCTAAGGAGAGTTACCAGATGTCTGATTCGGATAGAATAGCCACTAACATGCGCCTGTTTTACATACTTGATGTGATGGCTAAACAACAAAGTCCTCTAACACCGTCAGAAATAAACCAACACTTAAATTGGCCTAAACAAACAGTGCATCGGCTATGTAAATCTATGGTTGAAGAGGGTTTCTTACACTATGATGCTACTGGTAAACGGCTGTTGCCAAGTGCTTCTTTACGAACTTTGGCCAACGGAATTTTAGCCAGTGACTGGCATGAAAGTGCCCGACACCAAATTCTGGAAAAACTCAGTAGCAAGGTAAAAGAAACAGTTAACTTTGTTATCCCTGAGCACCAGGGCATGATTTACAGAGATAGGGTACAAACTAACTGGGCGTTTCAAATTCATCTCCCTGTGGGTACCCATGTTCCATTTCACTGCACAGCAAGTGGCAAAACTTACCTTGCCAGCCTAACCCTTAAAAACCGCCGCACCATGCTGGAAAGCTTGTACCTAAAAAGTCTCACTGATAACACGGTTAGCAGCGTTGAGCCATTAATGCAGGAGCTAGCCCTGGTACAAAAGCAGGGTTTTTCACTAGACAATGAGGAATTTTATGACGGGATGATTGCTATTGCTGTGCCTGTGTTAGATCCGAAGGGCCGCTACCATGGCGCAGTTGCCATGCACGGACCTACTGTGCGTTTGGATATCGGTGCCCTTGAAGACAACTATGACGACTTAAGGTTTGCCGCCGATCAGCTAAGCCAGCTTATTTTTTCAGTTTAATTAAATGTTCCCTAAGACTACTAGGCTGCGGGCAATGTAACTGTGACATTATCTGCTCTAACTCAGCCACAATTAAATCAATAGCATGGGCTGCACCCTCTTCACCGTGGGCGGCAAAACCTACCTAGCAAGCCTGTCTGCCAGCGCTCTAAACACTGTGCTAGACGCCATCGACCTAACCTAGCAAACTGCCAACAATATTTGCCACAAGCCAGCACTATTGACCGAACTAGAGACTATTAAAAAACAAGGCTATGCCCTAGACAATGAAGAGTTTTTTGAGGGTATGGTTGCCTTGGCCGTGCCAATCTACGACCCCCAAGGTCGTTACCATGCATCGGTGGCGTTTCATGGGCCAACACTGTAGCTGACTGTCTTAGCCGTATTATTTTTCGGCTCGATGCCTAAATGCTTAGAAATGGTATAAATAATTGGGAAAATCATCGACCCGCCCGCAGTGCAGTTGCGACATCACCTGTTGCAACTCAAGCCGCAATAGCTCAATACACTTATCACTGCCCGCTTGACCGCCGGCCCCAACGCCGTACATGAACGGTCTACCGCTCAATACGGCCTGAGCACCTAGTGCTAAATAGCGCGCTACGTCTACGCCCGATTCAACACCACTGTCTGCCAACACTGTCATATCCGCCCCGACTTCCTGCATGATATCCGGCAATAACATCACCGGCGAGGGTGCCGCATCCAATTGCCGACCACCATGATTAGACACAATGATACCATCGGCGCCGATGTCTCGTATCGCTTTAGCGTCGGCAACGCTCATTACGCCCTTCACAATGAGTTGCCCGTGCCAGTGCTGCCTAAGCCACTGTAAATATGCTAAATCGACCACATCCCGCAGGGTGTTACGGATAAATTCTGCGGCGTCTGCCATGGCCATGGTTTTAGTATCCATGTAGGGAGTAAGGTTGGCAAATTGTGGTAACCCAGCGGCCACCGTCGCCAAACTCCATTGTGGCCGAAGACACGACTGCCAAATACTACCTACACTGATTTTAGGCGGCACACTCAAACCGCTCTTGAGCGCTTTGATGCGGCGGCTTGGAGTGGGCACATCAATCGTTACCACCAAATTTGTGCAGCCTACAGCTTGCGTGCGAGAAAGCAAATCCAGACAAATTTCGCGATCAGCCGGTGGATACAACTGAAACCACAAGTTGTTTGCAGCATGTTGCGCCGCCGTTTCTATACTAATAGTAGACACGGTACTCAGCACAAAAGGGACATTAGCCTGCCGTGCCGTTCTCGCGTGCATTATGGACGCTTTAGGCCACACTAAACCAGACAACCCCAACGGCGCAATACCCACTGGGGCGTCATACTGTCTGCCAAACAGTGTTGTGGTTAAGTTTGGTTCCTGGTATTGAGCCGTATATTGCGACACTAATTGCACACTATCTAAAGCTTGCCGGTTATGGCTAACGGCAATACCATCGTTACAGCCTTCTTCGATGTAATCAAAAGCAAAGTTGGGAATGCGCTTGCGTGCCAGCCGTTTTAGGTCAGCAATACAATAGGCTCGATCCACAGCTGACATATCGGTTTCTCCTAATCTGCAATAGCCGCCATAAACCGTTGCTTAATACTCAGCGCTGTGAGAGGGATTTCACCACCTACTTTATCATTACCAGCGTTAATGAAGTAATGCACAAATTGCTTTTTATCACGCAAGGCTTGCTGCATCTGCTCGGCATTGTCGGTCATCACTCGAGAACTAATACCAATGGCTTGGGCAATACCTGAAAGGTTAAAGCCTTTCGAACTGAGCGTGGGTTGATTGCCGGTAGAACCCCAACTGCCATTATCTAAACAAATAAGCGTTAGGTTATCTGGCCTGAGCGCCGCCAAATCAAACATCTGGTTCGGATTAAAGAACATAGAACCATCACCATCTACGATATAAACATGACGTTCTGGTACAGCCATGGCCAAACCAATGCCGACATTCACAGCCGCGCCTAAAGCGCCCAGCATATAGAAATTAGTATCACGATCGTCTGTGTTATAAACCTCTTTAGACGGAAAACCAATTTGCGACAGAACAATATCACCGGCGGCAACAGTGGGCATAATCTGACCAATGGCACCGTGACGTGTCACACTTGGCGCACCAGAATATGCAGGTACATCCACATTAACCGGTTGCAAAGCAGGGCTGCCGAAGTCATGGTAATCTGCTGAGTTTTGTTCCCACAACTCTGGCGACATCAAAAATACTTTCACTTTGTTTTGCGTAAAACAAGCCGCCACTTCATCATCAATATTATCTAGATCCTCAGCTTTAGCCAGAATCTTGTATTCCACATCGATGGCATTAAGCAGGTCTTCAACCTTACCACCGAAAATAATCTGCGCTTCAATCGGTTCTTGGAAGTAACCACGCCAAGAGACAAAAATAGGCAAACCAACCTGGTACAGCTTCTGCAACGTATATAATTCTGTAACCAGATTACCTAAGCCAGTATTTTGAATCATCATAGCTGAGCGTTTGTGCCCCAAACTACGACCAAAACACAAACCCAATCCGGCAGACTCTTTAGTCATATCCCAAACCGTCATATCAGACGGTTTGTGGCACATCAAAGCGTTCATCTTGTTACAGGGCAAGTAGGTAACAACATCCACCTCATTGGCCGCCAAAGATCCCCAAATACGCTCACTGTTATTCATATACATTTCCTATATCAACCACACTCTACAGTCGGTTCTAATACAATTTTCGCTGCTGCCACCTTGCCATTATGTAAATCAGCAAAAGCCTCAGCCCCTTCACTCAAAGCGCGCGTTTCCACCCACGCCAAATCTCCTAAACGCCCTTGTGCCAACATGTCTAGAGAGGCCTTCATGTCGGCATCGGTATAGCAGTAATTACCCAAAAAGGTCACTTCCTGTAAGGTCAAACGGCGAGTATCTATACCCTCGTTGCTGTCCTGCAAACCGACATGGGATACAATACCTCCTGCCATCACCTCCGCTGATGCCATGCGACGAGTTGCACCGCTGCCTACGCAGTCAATCACAACGTCATACTCCGCGCTATTAGGCACAGCCTCGCTGAGTGGATCAAACACCTCGGCAACAGGAACACCTGAAATCTTCTGTGCAGAAACGGTTCCCCGACGTAAGGCATTGGTTTCTGCCAAGGCCACCTTGTGACAACCCTTGGCATGCAATATCAAGGCTGCCAGCAAACCAATGGCACCACCCCCAATGACCAGCACTCGCAATTCAGAGACCGGCCGATAGCTACAGCGTTCAATTTGTACCACCGCATGCAAAGCCGTGGCGGTTGGTTCCGTCAAGCTTGCAACCCAAGGCTCTATAGATCGATCTGGGAACAGTAGGTTAGAACGCTTAATAACGACATACTCAGCGTACGCACCAGCCAGATACATACCAATCAATTCTCTTTCAGCACATAAATTGGCCCGCCCACCCAAACAGTGGCCACAATGACCACAGCTCATTAAAGGGTTTACTACGGCTAGCTGACCATCTAACTCACCACCTTCAACATAGCCGGCCACTTCATGGCCTAAAATTAATGGTGGTACTCGACGCTTATCAAGGCCATGGTAAGCATGCATGTCTGAGCCACAAATGGCTGTAGAAGCAACCCTTAACAGCACCTCATCAGCCGCCGCGTGGGGTTTTGGCTCATCCCTGAACTGCATCTCCTGTGTATTTGTATAGACTAGCGCTTTCATAACTTCATCCTAACTGTGCTGTTAATTTATTTAGCAGTAAAACCACCATCAACATGGATCACCTGTCCAGTAATATAAGCAGACGCTGGACTGGCCAAGAACACACTAATACCATCCAAGTCCTCTAACTCACCATTGCGCCCAATCGCTGTTTGTTTCGCCAAGTCTTGCAACAATTGTGGTTGTGAAAAAACCGCTTGCGTCAATGCGGTAGCAAAAAAACCTGGCGCAATAGCATTGCAGGTAACACCACTAGCCGACCAAGCCTCAGCCATGGCTCGAGTAAGTTGAGCCACCGCCCCCTTCGATGCGCCATAGGCAATGCCATTGGCAAAAGCCCGACTGGACTGCAATGATGCGACATTAATCACCCGCCCCCAACCACGCGCTTGCATAGCAGGCACTAGCTTCTGCGCCAACAAAAAAGGCACTTTTACATTTAAATCCTGAGTTTGATCCCAGCTTTGGCTAGTCACTTGCTGTGCCGGTTCACGCAAATTTATACCGGCTGTATTGCACAAAATATCGACCTTGCCGAAACAATTTACGGCCTGTTCTACCAGCGCATCAAGCCCTGTGGTTTGCAATTTCTGCAGTAAATCGGCCACCAAAAAACGCGCCTCAATTTGCTGCTGCGCCAACTCTTGTTGTAAATTTTGCAGGCTTTCCTTACTGCGCGCAACCAACACTAACTTGGCACCAGCCGCACCCATAGCTCGCGCCTGTTGAGCTCCTATACCTGATGACGCACCCGTCACCAAGGCCACCTTGCCTTGTAGGCTAAATGCCTGCCAAGCCTTAGCGAGCAAGGTCAAATTTCTCTTTCGGAAAGTACTTCTTTAAACGATCATCACCAGCTCTAGCATGACCTTCCATGCCTTCTAGGCGAGAAATACGCGCCGCCGCCGCACCGACTTCTCGATTAGCTTCTCTGGTCATGCGTTGGGTGGTGACGGTTTTGATAAATTTACCAACAGACAAGCCACCGGTGTAGCGCGCCGCGCCCTTGGTAGGCAGAATATGATTAGTACCTGAGCACTTATCACCATAGGTCACAGTGGTTTCTTCACCAACAAATAATGAACCGTAGTTGCTCAAACTATTAACCCACCAGTCCAAATCTTCGCACTGCACTTCCAAGTGTTCTGCTGCGTATTGATCACTCACGGCCACGGCTTCTTCACGACTGTCGCACACAATCACCTCTGCATAGTCTGCCCATGCGCTGCGCGCTGCCGAACGAGACGGTTCTGGCATGTCCTCAATAAGGCCTGGCACCAGCTCAATCACCTTATTAGCAACCTCTAAGTCTAGGCTAATCAACCACATTGGAGAATCTGGCCCATGCTCGCCTTGGCCAACTAGGTCTCCCGCAACAATACGCGGGTCGGCACTGGCATCAGCAATCACGGCAATTTCTGTGGGGCCTGCAAACATATCGATACCCACACGGCCAAACAGCATACGCTTGGCTTCGGCTACAAACCGGTTACCTGGGCCTGCCAATACGTCGGCTGGACGGCCGGTAAACAAGCCAAAGGCCATGGCTGCAATGCCTTGTACCCCACCCAGTGCCAATATTGTATCTGCACCACTATAGTCAGCAGTATATAAAATAGCATCGTTAACACCAGATCCCGGCTTAGGCGGAGAGCAGGCGATCACATGTTGCACTCCTGCAGCCTTGGCTGTGGCCACCGACATGATGGCCGATGCCACATGTGAGTAACGCCCTCCCGGCACGTAGCAGCCGGCCGTTTGCACGGGGATTTGCCGCTGCCCTGCCCACAGGCCTGGCGACAACTCAACTTCAAAGTCGGACAATGCATTACGCTGGTGATGGGCAAACTTTTGCACTCGCTCATGGGCAAAACGTATGTCGTCTTTTACCCGCTGAGAAAGCCTCTGCCCTGCGGCATCAATTTCATCTCGAGTAACCACAATGTTACCATCATATTGATCTAACTCTAGGGCGTAATCGGCACAAATTTGCTCGCCTCCTTGTTCAATACGACTCAACATTTTAGTCACGATGGAACGGGTATTGTCTTCTCCAGAGGTGGGTGATTTTGCAGCTTGCTTGAGGTAGATTACAGCCATGATTTTGCTCACATTAACAGAATTAGTAAGGAATAAAGTACAGAAATGTATGCGCTTACATTTTCATATTTTCAATACTATGCTTATTTCTCGACTAAAACAAGGTGTCTTTTGGATAATATGTAAGCGCATACATAGTAATTTTGCTATACTGGTTAATGATTAAATCAATTATTGTGAAATTTATGCATAAGCCTGCCACCCAAAGTGATGTCGCTAAAGTTGCTCAGGTATCCACAGCCACTGTGTCACGGGTGTTAAACCAGCCCGACAGCGTAAGTCCGACCGTGCGCCTGCGAGTAGAACAAGCCATGGGGGAGTTAAATTATGTTGCAGACGCAGCAGCCAGGGCTTTAGCCAGTAAACGCTCGCAATGTATCGGTGCAGTAATACCCACCATTGCTCACTCCATATTTGCCGAGGGCCTAGAAGCCTTTGAAGCCGCCTTAAACCAAGCCAATTATGGTTTGATGCTCACCAATTCAGGCTATGACGAAGACCAAGAGTGGGCCCAGATACGCACTTTAATCGAACGGGGTGTAGACGCTATTATGCTGGTCGGCTACAACCACAAACCGCAGGTTTATGAGTTACTTCAACAGCGCAACATACCCTATGTGTTAACCTGGGCTTTTCGTCAACATAGCCATCACCCCTGTGTTGGTTTTGATAACTTTATCAGCGCCCAACACATTCCTGAGCATTTATTGAAGCTAGGCCACCGTCGCTTTGGACTTATCACTGGCCTTCCGCAACACAACGATCGCGTGGTAGACCGCTTGCAAGGCGTTCAACTTGCACTTGCAAGCCACGGCATTGAACTGGCAGACAATGCCATTGTGCAATGCAGTTACGATATGAGTGCTGGACGCCAAGCGTGCCATCAGCTGATGAGTTTGGAACCACCGCCAACAGCCATCATGTGTAGTAATGATGTATTGGCCATTGGTGCCTTACTCGAGTGCCAAGCCAAGGGCATTGCTGTGCCTCAGACCGTGTCTATTGCAGGCTTTGACGATCTGGCGATTAGCCAAAACGTTACCCCCAGCCTAACCACGATGCATGTTCC
This sequence comes from uncultured Oceanospirillaceae bacterium, assembly GCA_965366045.1. Taxonomy (GTDB): domain Bacteria; phylum Pseudomonadota; class Gammaproteobacteria; order Pseudomonadales; family Balneatricaceae; genus Njordibacter. The sequence continues at coordinate 4,066 of CBDUDU010000013.1, read as the reverse complement.
TGTTAAGCTGATGGGGAAAAAGGCGGCACAGTATTTAGTGGCGTCGCTAGCAGGCGAACAGACGCCCCAACACACGCTGGTTGATGTCTCACTGGTTGAGAGAAATTCGTGTGCTGCCCCACCATTGCGATAACCTGACATCGCCACTCCATGGCATCCACGCCACCACGGCATTCCTTTTATCCTGAACAAAAAAATCCCGCTAGGCAGAACCTAGCGGGATTTTTTAATCAGCGGTTAGCTTAGAACAAGCCAACGATGTCGCCGTTTTCGTTGATGTCGATGACTTCAGCAGCAGGCTTCTTAGGAAGACCAGGCATGGTCATAACGTCACCAGCAAGCACTACGATGAAACCAGCACCGGCAGACAAACGCACTTCACGAAGTGGGATATCAAAACCAGTTGGGCGGCCCTTAAGCGCAGGATCAGTAGAGAAAGAGTACTGAGTCTTAGCCATACAGATAGGCAAGTTGCCGTAGCCGGCTGTTTCTAGAGCAGTAAAGCTGTCACGTAGCTTTTGGTCACCTTGGATGTCGTCAGCGCCGTAGATCTTCTGGGCGATAGTCTTAACTTTGTCCCAAAGAGGCATGTCGTCTTCGTACAAGTAATGGAAATCGTTTTCGTGGTTTTCTACCAATTCAACAACCGCTTCTGCTAGTTCAACAGCACCTTTACCGCCGTCTGCCCAGTGGTTAGCTTCAATGACTTGAACGCCTAGGTAATCACACTTAGCTTGTACTTGCTTCACTTCTTCGTCAGTGTCGGTAACAAACTTGTTAACGGCAACAACTACTGGAAGACCAAACTGGTGGATGTTTTCGATGTGCTTCTTAAGGTTTTCAACACCTTTAGCAACCGCTTCTAGGTTTTCGTTATTAACGTCCTTAAGAGGAACGCCACCGTGTAGCTTAAGTGCACGGATAGTAGCAACGATTACAACAGCGTTTGGCGTGATGCCAGCCTTACGACATTTGATGTCTAGGAACTTCTCAGCACCCAAGTCTGCACCAAAACCAGCTTCAGTTACTGTGTACTCACTTAGCTTCATAGACAAACGAGTAGCAACTACTGAGTTACAACCGTGAGCGATGTTAGCGAATGGGCCACCGTGTACGAATGCTGGCGTGTGCTCAAGCGTCTGTACAAGGTTAGGGCTGAATGCGTCTTTCAACAATACAGTCATTGCGCCGTGAACCTTAAGGTCACGTGCAGTAACAGGCTTCTGATCGTAAGTGTAACCAACTACTGCGTCACCCAACTTCTCTTTCAATTCAGCAAGAGTATTAGCAAGGCAGAAGATAGCCATAACTTCAGAAGCTACAGTGATGTCGAATCCAGTTTCACGAGGAACACCGTGAGCTGGGCCGCCACGACCGATGGTTACGTTACGTAGGGCACGATCGTTCATGTCCATAACGCGCTTCCAAGCGATGCGGCGTGGATCTAGGTTCAATTCGTTACCTTGCTGAAGGTGGTTGTCGATTGCAGCAGATAACAAGTTGTGTGCAAGGCCAATGGCATGGAAGTCGCCAGTGAAGTGCAAGTTGATGTCTTCCATTGGAACAACCTGAGCGTAACCGCCACCAGCTGCACCACCCTTAACGCCGAAGCAAGGGCCAAGAGAAGGTTCACGCAAACATACTGACGCTTGCTTACCAATTTGATTCAAGGCATCGCCCAAACCGATGGTAGTAGTCGTCTTGCCTTCGCCAGCAGGCGTTGGGTTGATTGCTGTAACTAGGATCAGCTTGCCATCCTTGCGGTCTGAAACGCTTTTGATGAACTCAGGGCTGATTTTAGCCTTGATTTTGCCGTACATTTCTAAATCATCAACATTGATGTTTAGCTTTGCAGCAACTTCAGCGATTGGACGTTTCTCGGCAGCGCGAGCAATATCAATGTCGGACAAGTAAGTCTTAGCCATGATTTTACCTTGGTATTAAAATTGAGCCAGTTTGAGCATCAATTTGTGGTTATTTGACCCGTCTGCGAAGGTGCAAAACGCGTCACTTGAATATTGGTGGGAAATAGTACTCTCTTGTAAATTCACTACATACCCAAAAGCGACCTTTGATTAGCCACCAGACCGAAACTTACGAGCAACATAGGAAACTCAGGTCAAACCCCTTTCCAAAAGGAAATTTAGCACCCGAATTAGCTCCAATTTGTAGTCTTTTTAACCCTGTTCACATGCTATTCATACCCTGAATCAAGTGCACAATCAGCCCCACACCCCGCAGGAATATATTCGTTATTCCCTAAAAAAACATCGTTTTTCGTCAAGTCAGCTTTAGCACACTAGGGCATAGTAGCGCTTTTGATTGTTGGCTGGAGCTCTCAGTTAGCCAACACTTTATAGCCAAACTGCCTTTATAGAGAATACAGATCATGGACTTTAGCCTTACCGACGAACAACAAATGATCATCGCCACCTTAAAGGCGTTTGTAGAGCAAGAACTATACCCCCACGAAGCTGAGGTGGAAAAAACCAACACCATCCGCCCAGAACTCTATGCAGACATTAAACAAAAAGCCCTTGAACTGGGACTCTACGCCGCCAACATGCCCGAAGAACACGGTGGTGCAGGCCTAGACAGCCTTACTTTGTGTTTAATGGAGCGCGAACTAGGCCGAGCCAATTTTGGCTTGCAATACATTGTGGGCCGACCCAGCAACATTCTACTGGCTTGTAAGGACGAGCAAATAGAAAACTACTTGCATGCCAGCATTCGGGGTGACAAGGTGGATTGCCTAGCCTTGACCGAACCCAATGCCGGTTCCGACGTACGCTCTATGCAATGCCGCGCCGAGCGCGACGGTGATGACTTCATTATCAACGGTACCAAGCACTTTATAAGCCATGCAGACGTAGCGGATTTTGTCATTCTATTCGCCGCCAGCGGCGTGGAACAAACATCGCGAGGTCCAAAGAAAAAAATCACCAGCTTCTTGGTCGACATGGGCACCCCGGGATTCACTGTAGAGCCTGGCTACAACAGTGTGTCCCACCGCGGATATCACAACAACATCCTTAACTTTGATAGCTGTAGAGTACACAAATCCCAAGTGTTAGGTGTAGAGGACCATGGCTTTGATGTGGCTAACGAATGGCTCGGTGCAACCCGCTTGTCTGTTGCAGCCATGTGTCTTGGGCGCGCCGAACGGGCCCTAGAAATAGCCACGGAGTGGGCAGCCACCCGCAAACAATTTGGCCAAACCGTCGGCAAATTTCAGGGTGTGTCGTTTAAGCTCGCCGACATGGCCACCGAATTAAAAGCCGCTGAACTACTCACCATGTACGCCGCCTGGAAAGACTCCCGTGGTGAGATGACCGACGCCGACGCCGCCATGGCTAAACTAAAAGCCACAGAAATGCTGGCCATGGTGTCGGATGAAGCCATTCAAATTTTAGGCGGCATGGGCTTAATGGACGAACTGCCATTGGAGCGAATCTGGCGTGACCACCGTGTAGAACGCATTTGGGACGGCACTAGCGAAATCCAACGCCACATTATCTCTCGTTCCATGTTGCGGCCGTTAGAAGGGTAAGTTGAAAATGATCAGCAAGCAGCGCTTACGACGCCTCCTAGCGCCTCAATCCATCGCCGTCTTTGGCAGCCGTGGTGCCGACTTTGCCATTCGCGAAAGTCAGGCCATGGGATTTACCGGTCCCATTTGGTCAGTACACCCCAAACGTAGCGAACTGGCGGGGATTACCTGTCTAAAAACAATCCAAGATCTACCTCAAGCACCTGATGCGGCTTACGTTGCTGTTAATGCCGAAAGCGCCATTCAAACCGTGGCCGCGCTCAACAAAATGGGCGCCGGTGGTGCGCTGCTTTACGCTTCTGGCTTCAGTGAATTAGGGCCCATAGGCATAGATAGACAAACACGTTTACTGGCTGCAGCTGGTGATATGCCTATTATTGGACCCAACTGCTACGGCGTGATCAATGCCCTAGACAAAGCCGTGCTGTGGCCCGACCAGCATGGCTGCCAACCCGTAGACAAAGGTGTGGGCATCATCACCCAAAGTGGTAACATTGGCCTCAACATGACCATGCA
>CBDUDU010000012.1:0-40144 GCA_965366045.1 uncultured Oceanospirillaceae bacterium | reverse complement strand
AACGGGTAAATAATGGCCTATGGGTAAGCCAAAACGCTATAATTAAGCGCTCCTTTGTAACACAATCAAGGGCCTAGGAACAAATAAAACGTGCAAGAGAAAGGTTGTATATGCAGATATCGTGGGTTAACAGTGGATTACGCCACGGTGTACAGGTTTTTGGTTTGTTGCTTCTATTCACAGCGAATGCCAGTGCAGCACTGTTTAGTTCGGTCCAACACCCATTACCGGCAGCAGAAGCTTTTCCGCTAACCGTTGAACAGCACGGCACTAAGATCGACATTATCTGGAATACTGCTGCTGACTATTATCTGTACCAAGACAAATTTGCCTTCATTACGTCTAACAATCATCCATTAACCGACCTTGTGTTACCCCAAGCCAAGGTGAAGCAAGACCCAACCTTTGGCACCACTAACGTCTACTACGGACAATTGCATCTCACAGGGTTGTTGCCTCAAACCGGTGAGCCTGCCACTACATTGTTGGTGAATTACCAAGGCTGTTGGGATGGCGGTGTCTGTTATCCCCCTCAATCGATGCAATTTGATCTAACGCCGGTCATTTCTGAACAATCATTAAAGGCGCCTGTCCCTAGTCTGTGGGCCCAGTCCAGTGGTACCAATGCCAACTGGTTCACACAACGGCTCAAAGGGACTAGTGTCAGCAGCCTATTGATCATCTTTTTTCTTGCGGGTTTAGCCTTAGCATTTACTCCTTGTGTATTACCTATGGTGCCTATTTTATCCAGCATCATTGTTGGCCTTAACCCCAAACCCAGTGCTCGTAAGAGTTTGGCTTTATCGGCGACCTATGTGCTAACCATGGCGTTAACCTATAGCCTAGCTGGTTTGATGGCAGGGCTCAGTGGTGCTAGCGTTCAAATTGCATTACAACAGCCGTGGGTTATTGGTGTTATAGCGAGTTTATTTGTGGTGTTTTCTGCGGCCATGTTTGGTTGGTTTAACTTGCAAATGCCCACCGCATTGCAACATAAAATAAACCAGCTTACGCAACGCAGGGCAGGGGGGCAGTTTGTCAGTGTGGCGATTATGGGGGCCTTGTCGGCCTTGGTGGTTGGCCCCTGCGTGGCGGCTCCCTTAGCGGGTGCTTTATTGTTCATTGCCCAAACGGGTGACGCTGCACTGGGTGGCCTTGCACTATTTGTTATGGGTTTAGGAATGGGCATACCCCTGTTGGTTGTCGGCACCTCGGCGGGACGCTTTATTCCTCACACCGGGGCTTGGATGCAGCGTATTAAAATCGGTTTTGGTTTTCTCATGCTGTATATGGCGATCTGGATGACCGATCGTGTGTGGTCTCAATGGAGTTTGTGGCTGGTGGCTGTGGTGACCTTAGTGTTAGCGCTTTCGCTGCTACTCAATAGCCGCTGGAAACCCGCTGTTGTTAGTCTGCAAGGGATTATTTTTGCCTATGTTATGGGGGTGTTGCTGGGGCTGTATGCCGTTAGTTTGCTGGTTGGCCAAGCGGTAGGCAACGCCTCTTTAATTGCCCCATTACAAGGCTTAACTCAGCAGCCCAGCCAGCCCTTATCAGTCACTAAGGTGACTGCGTCCGAAGTGCCTCTATTGTTAGATCAGGCAAAAACCGATCATCAAGTGGTGATGTTAGACTTCTACGCCGACTGGTGTATCTCTTGCGTAGAGTTGGATGTGTTTGTGTTTACTAATGCAGACGTACAGCGAGCCCTTAGCGATGTAAAAGTGATTAAAGTTGATGTGACTTCTAACGAAACTGCGGCCGTCGAGTTGATGCGTTCATTACAGCTGGTAGGGCCACCGGCACTGGTGTTTTATAGTGCAAGTGGTGAATTATTGTTGCAACACACCATTGTAGGGGTACCGGATGCACGAGATTTGGTGAGCTTAATTAAGCGTGTAAAGGGTTACTAATAACTACATGATAATACCTATATGCTTTTTCGATCTATGTGATATGATTTAAAGACCAGCTGGCATGACTTAAACGGTATTTATGAAGTTACAACAATTAAGATATATCTGCGAGGTCGAACGACACAACCTCAATGTTTCTTCTACTGCACTAAGTTTATTTACCTCGCAACCTGGTATTAGCAAACAAATTCGGTTGTTAGAAGATGAGCTTGGGGTCGAAATTTTTGCCCGCAGTGGCAAGCATCTAACCCACGTTACCCCTGCAGGCCAAGCGATTCTGGCTTCTGCTCACGATGTATTACTCCAGGTTGAAGGCATTAAGCGCAAAGCTCAAGAATATAGTGATGAAACTAAAGGTTCCTTGTCCATCGCCACCACCCATACTCAAGCCCGTTATGCCTTACCTAAAGTTATTAACAATTTTATTGGCGGCTATCCAGACGTTTCCTTGCACATGCAGCAAGGCACACCTAAGCAAATAGCGGCCTTAGCTTCCGACGGTGAAGTTGATTTTGCAATTGCCACAGAAGCCATTGAGCAGTTTAGCGATTTGTTATTGATGCCTTGTTACCATTGGAACCGCTGTGTCGTTGTGCCTAAGGATCATCCTCTAGCTAAGGTGAAAAAGCTGACTTTAGAGCAGCTAGCGCATCACCCTATTGTCACCTACGTGTTTGGTTTTACTGGTCGTTCTAAATTGGATGACGCCTTTAACAAAGCCCACTTAGAACCTAAAGTTGTATTTACGGCGGTGGATTCTGACGTTATAAAAGCATACGTACGCTTAGGTTTGGGGGTCGGTATCATTGCTTCAATGGCGTACGAGCCACACTTGGACGGTGATTTGGTGTCCTTGGATGCGAGCCACTTATTTGCCCACAGCACCACCAATATTGGTTTTAGAAAGGGCACCTTTTTAAGGGGCTACATGTACGACTTTATCGAAGCCTTCGCACCCAACTTAACCAAACAGAAGGTTAATGAAGCACAAGCATGTCGCACACCTCAGGATCTGCAAGCGCTGTTTGCAGCCGATTCCCTACCAATGCGCTAGGGCTTATAAAACCCGCAAGCCATCAAGTAGGTTGTTAACCTTATCAAAGGTTTCTTGGTATTCTGACTCACAGTCCGAATCGGCCACTAGGCCGCCCCCAGCCCAGCAATAAATTTGACCACCACCATCGCCTTTACTATCCGTCACTAAGGTACGGATACAGATATTGGTGTCCATGCGGCCATTACTGCTCAAGTAACCGATGGAGCCTGTGTAGGCATTGCGACGGTGTGGTTCCAGTTCTTCGATGATTTGCATGGCCCTTAGTTTGGGCGCTCCAGTGATAGATCCGCCAGGGAAAGCGCCTTTTAACAAAGGTAAAATTTGCTCATTAGTTGCCAGTTCACCAGTAACCGTAGTGACTAAATGGTGAACGTTACTGTAACTTTCGATGGCAAATAAATCGGGTACCTTGACCGAAAAAGGTTGGCAATGTTTGCTCAAATCATTGCGCAGCAAATCTACAATCATAAGGTTTTCAGAGCGATCTTTAGGGCTTGCACTTAATTCTTCGTACAAAGCCTTGTCTAACTCTGGTGTGTCACCTCGAGGTCGGGTACCTTTAATTGGTTTGGTTTCAACCCGCCTTTTGTGCACTTGTAAAAAACGTTCTGGGGACAGGCTCAGTAGGGCGCCTTCATTGGTTTCCATATAAGCACTAAAAGGCGTTGGCGAGGCTTTTCTTAATTGTTGATATGCAAACCAAGGGTTACCTGAGTACTCTGCACTAAAACGCTGGGCTAAACACACCTGATAGCAATCACCCGCGTGGATATAATCGATAACGCGATAAAACTTATCAGCGTATTCTTGCGCCGACATGTTGGAACTAAAATCGGTGGATAGGGTAAAGGCTTTAGTCACCATGCTTGATGGCTGTTTTAGCTTTTGTACCAACGCTTGGGTTTGTTGATCATCTAACTGGCTCACCAAATAACTTGTACGTAGCTCATGGTCGGTAATCACGGCCCATGGATAAATACCGATACACATATCTTCCACAGCAATGTCGGCTTTAGCCTGTGTTGGCATGGTCTCGATAAAACGGCCTAAATCATAGCCAAATAGGCCTGCGGCGCCGCCCGTAAATGGAATTTCTGCGGCTGGTTCGCTACCGCTTAAGTCTTGCAGTAATTGTTGCTGTAGCTGGCCAATGAGGTCAAAAGCATCGCTTTGAGTAGTGCGTGTAATACCGTCTTGTAGAACCTGAGTTAGGCCGTCCTTGTGGGTGATGACGGCCAGCGGCGCTGCCATCGCCATATCGTAACGACCAAAGTGGCTAGCAGGGCGGCTGGAGTCCAGCAGCAAGGGAAACGGCAGGTGTCTGATGGCCTCAAAATAACGGCAGGCATTTTCAGCAAATGGCAGAGGGATTATATACACGTCTAGAGTCTAAAGGCTGACAAGAAGGCTATTCTAACTTCCCAAACCGGTGACGCCTAGACTTTTACTTAAGTGAGGCGTTAATTATTTATGAAAAGCGTTGTGTACAGTCTACTAAAAGATGAAATTGTCTACAATATTAGATCAATGTCTAAATTGACAGGCTAAATAGGGGGTAATATAATAGTTTTACTTAAAATGTGTAGACAATATGTATGGAAGTCGAAACCACAACATTAGCCAATCAAGTCTGTGATCGTATCGTTCAAGATATCATTACTGGGGTTATCGCTCAGGGTCAAAAGTTAAACGAACCTGAACTGGCTCGTATCCATGGCATTAGCCGTGGCCCACTGCGCGAAGCCATGAGTCGTATAGAAGCCATGCGCTTGATTACCCGCGTGCCTAACGTCGGTGCTAGGGTCGTTAAACTGTCTTATGATGAATTGCTTGAAATCTATCAGATTAGGGAGTCGTTAGAAGGTTTGGCCGCAAGGCTTGCTGCCCAAACCATGTCGACCCACGAGAAGTCTGAACTACGTCTGTTGTTGACCAGCCACCATAAACACATCCTCGACACGCAGGGCCGCTCATATTTCCAGCAAGAAGGCGATGTCGATTTTCATTACCGTATTGTTCACGGTAGCAAAAACCAGCGTTTAATCGATATGTTGGCTGGAGACCTCTACCAGTTGGTACGTATGTACCGCTATCAATTTAGTTTGTCGAGTAATCGCCCTGAGCAAGCTCTAAAAGAGCACGACCAAATCTGCAGTGCTATTGAAGAAGGCGACGGTGAATTAGCCGAATGGTTAATGAAACGTCACATCAACAATGCCCGCAATAACATTATGCTGCGCATGCAAGCGCAGTCAGACCCTCAAATCGGAGAAACACCATGAGCAGGATAAGCCAAGGCGCAAAGTTTCGCGCAGCTATTGCCAATAACAACCCCCTACAAATTGTAGGCACCATTAACGCCTACAGCGCCATGATGGCCGAAAAGGTGGGCCATCAGGCCATTTATATTTCTGGTGGTGGTGTGGCTAATGCCTCTTATGGTTTGCCTGATTTGGGTATGACTAGCCTTAACGATGTACTTGAAGACGCACGTCGCATTACTGCTGCCAGTGAACTGCCTTTGTTGGTAGATATCGATACCGGTTGGGGTGGTGCATTTAATATTGGCCGCGCCATCAAGGGTATGGAATCTGCCGGTGTTGCTGCTGTTCATATTGAAGATCAGGTAGCACAAAAGCGCTGTGGTCATCGCCCTAATAAGGAAATCGTTTCAACCCAAGAAATGGTCGACCGTGTTAAAGCTGCCGCTGACGCCCGTATTGATGATGACTTCTTCATCATGGCTCGCACAGACGCTTTTCAAAAAGACGGGTTACAAGCGGCTATTGACCGTTCACAGGCCTGTATCGAAGCTGGCGCTGACGGCATTTTTGCCGAAGCTGTGCACGAACTAACCGACTATGACGCTTTCGCCAAGGCAATTGAAGTGCCACTGTTGGCCAACATTACCGAATTTGGTGCCACACCTTTGTATAACAAGAGTGAGTTGGCCAATGTTGGTGTAGACATGGTGCTGTATCCATTGAGTGCTTTTCGCGCCATGAACAAAGCCGCCCTTAACGTGTATAAGCACCTGCTCGAAGACGGCGACCAAAAAGCGGTAATCGACACCATGCAAACACGTATGGAATTGTACGACTTTTTGGACTATCACTCGTTTGAACATAAATTAGATCAGCTGTTTGCAGCTGGCAAAAACCTATAACGTCGATCATCAGTTAACAACAAGGACACACCCATGAGCAAACCCATTTCAGGAGCTGGCCTGCGCGGCCAGTCAGCAGGTTCTACAGCACTTTGTACCGTTGGTTTAACCGGCACAGGCCTTACGTACCGTGGCTATGACATAAGCGAGTTGGCAGAAAAAGCCAGCTTTGAAGAAGTCGCTCACCTGTTACTTAAGGGCCAGTTGCCTACGCAAACTGAACTTGATGCTTACACGGCTAAATTGAAGGGCATGCGTCATTTACCTCAAGCATTAAAGACCGTGTTGGAACAGATTCCTGCCAATGCCCATCCGATGGATGTGATGCGTACAGGTTGTTCTATGTTGGGCAACCTAGAAATGGAACATAACTTTTCCATGGAACAAGATGTAACGGATCGCTTGTTGGGCTTGTTCCCAGCCATTATTTGTTACTGGTACCGCTTTAGTCATGATGGCGTTCGTATTGAAACAGAAACTGACGATGATTCAATTGGTTCTTATTTCTTACATCTATTACATGACAAAAAGCCAAGTGAATTACACGCTAAGGTTATGAACGTGTCATTGATTTTGTACGCTGAGCATGAATTTAATGCCTCAACCTTTACCGCCCGAGTCTGCGCGTCGACCTTGTCTGACATGCATTCGTGCGTCACTGGAGCGATTGGTAGTTTGCGTGGTCCATTACATGGTGGCGCAAATGAAGCGGCTATGGACATGATCCAGCAGTGGAAAACGCCTGAAGAAGCTGAAACCGCCATTATGGGTATGTTGGCTCGTAAAGATAAGATCATGGGTTTTGGCCACGCCATTTACCGTGAATCTGATCCACGTAACGTGATCATTAAAGGCTGGTCAGAAAAATTGGCCGAGTCCGTCGGCGACACTCACCTTTACCCAGTATCGGTGCGTTGTGAAGCGGTGATGTGGCGCGAGAAAAAGCTGTTTTGTAATGCTGACTTCTTCCATGCGTCTACCTATAACTTTATGGGCATTCCGACTAAATTGTTTACGCCTATTTTTGTGATGTCACGCCTTACGGGCTGGGCTGCCCACGTTATGGAACAGCGTCAGAACAACCGTATTATTCGCCCTAGCGCAGATTACACGGGTCCAGAAACGTCCCAGTGGGTCGATATTGCAGAGCGAGGCTAAACCATGAACAATACAAACTACCGTAAGCCGCTAGGAGCCACCGGTCTAGATTATTTTGATAGCCAAGCTGCCGTTGAAGAGATTAGTGCAGGCGCTTATGCCAAGCTACCTTATACCTCTAAAATTTTGGCCGAACAATTGGTTCGCCGATGTGATCCGCAATCGCTCACTGCTTCACTCAAACAGTTGATTGAGCGCAAGCAAGATCTAGACTTTCCATGGTACCCAGCGCGGGTAGTTTGTCATGATATTTTAGGCCAAACTGCATTGGTAGATTTAGCCGGTTTACGTGACGCCATTGCCGACCAAGGTGGTGATCCATCTAAGGTTAACCCTGTGGTACCTACACAGCTGATTGTTGACCACTCGCTCGCCGTAGAACATGGTGGTTTTGAAGCTGATGCATTTGATAAAAACCGTGCCATAGAAGACCGACGTAACGATGACCGTTTCCACTTTATTGAATGGACCAAAACGGCTTTTGAAAACGTTGATGTGATCCCAGCCGGCAACGGCATCATGCATCAAATCAACTTGGAAAAAATGTCACCAGTGATTCAAAACCGTGACGGACTTGCTTTTCCAGATACTTGCGTAGGCACCGATAGCCACACGCCACACATTGATGCCTTAGGCGTTATTGCAGTGGGTGTGGGCGGACTAGAAGCCGAAAACGTGATGTTAGGGCGTGCATCAATGATGCGCCTACCAGACATCATCGGTGTCGAGCTCACCGGTAGTCGCCAACCAGGCATTACCGCTACTGATATCGTTTTAGCGTTAACCGAGTTCTTACGTGAACAGCGTGTTGTGTCGTCTTATTTAGAGTTTTACGGTGCTGGTGCCAATGGTTTAACCATCGGTGATCGAGCTACCATCTCTAACATGACACCAGAATTTGGTGCTTCAGCCGCGCTGTTTTATATCGACCAGCAAACCCTTGATTATTTGAACCTCACGGGCCGCGAACCTGAGCAAGTGGCATTAGTAGAGCACTATGCAAAAACCAATGGTCTATGGGCTGATGACATGGTGTCAGCTACTTATGAGCGGGTATTAAGCTTCGATCTCTCAAGCGTATGCCGTAACATGGCTGGCCCATCTAACCCCCATCGCCGGTTGCCTACTAGCGCACTAGCCGAACGCGGCATTGCCGCGGATTGGCAACAAAACGATGGTGAAATGCCTGATGGTGCTGTTATTATTGCTGCCATCACTAGCTGTACCAATACTAGTAACCCACGTAACGTGGTGGCTGCAGGCCTTTTGGCCCGTAACGCCAACCGTCTAGGGTTAACCCGCAAGCCGTGGGTTAAGTCGTCTTTTGCGCCAGGTTCTAAAGTCGCAAAACTCTACTTAGAAGAAGCCGGGCTACTTACCGAACTTGAACAACTAGGTTTTGGCATTGTAGGTTATGCGTGTACCACGTGTAACGGTATGAGCGGAGCACTGGATCCAGTCATACAACAAGAAGTGATCGAACGTGACTTGTATACTACGGCTGTGTTGTCTGGCAACCGTAACTTTGACGGCCGTATTCACCCATATGCAAAACAAGCCTTCTTGGCTTCGCCGCCGTTAGTGGCTGCCTATGCTATTGCAGGCACTATGCGTTTTGATATCGAACAAGACGTGTTAGGTCAGGACCAGCAGGGCAACGACATTACCCTTAAGGACATTTGGCCCAACGATGACGAAATAGACGCGATTGTTGCTAAGTGTGTAAAACCTGAGCAGTTTAAACAAATCTACATTCCTATGTTTGACCTAGGCAAGGTAGAACGAGCCCCAAGCCCGCTATACGACTGGCGACCACAAACCACCTACATTCGCCGCCCACCGTACTGGGAAGGTGCCTTGGCAGGTGAACGTACCATGAAGGGCATGCGGCCATTAGCCGTTCTAGGCGACAATATAACCACCGACCATTTGTCTCCCTCCAATGCGATACTGGCCAGCAGTGCTGCGGGCGAGTATTTGACTAAAATGGGTTTGCCAGAAGAAGACTTTAACTCCTATGCGACCCATCGAGGTGACCACCTAACCGCCCAAAGGGCCACGTTTGCTAACCCTAAATTGCTTAACGAAATGTGTCTTAACGACCAAGGTCAAGTGCAGCAAGGCTCGTTGGCTCGCGTAGAGCCCGAAGGCAAGGTCACACGTATGTGGGAAGCCATTGAAACTTACATGCAACGCGCCCAGTCACTGATTATTGTTGCTGGTGCTGACTATGGTCAAGGTTCTTCCCGCGATTGGGCGGCCAAGGGTCCTCGTTTAGCTGGCGTAGAAGTGATTGTGGCTGAAGGTTTTGAACGTATACACCGTACCAACTTGGTCGGTATGGGCGTTATGCCACTCGAGTTTAAGGCAGGCGAGACCCGCCTAACTTACGCCATTGATGGTACTGAAACCTTTGACGTTATCGGCCAAGCGGCACCGGGCTGCGACCTTACCTTAGTGATAAACAGAACTAGCGGCGAGTCGATACAAGTGCCAGTAACATGTAGACTAGATACAGCTGAAGAAGTATCTGTTTATACCGCCGGTGGTGTATTGCAACGTTTCGCCCAAGACTTTCTTGAATCCACCAGCACGAGCCAGGATTAACCATGAGTTTTAAGCCACAAATTAAAGTCCCTGCCACTTATATGCGTGGCGGCACCAGTAAAGGGGTGTTCTTTGATCTCAAAGACTTACCCTTAGCTGCGCAAGTGGCAGGGCCTGCTAGGGATGCGCTGCTAATGCGTGTCATTGGTAGCCCCGACGCTTATGCCAAACAAATTGATGGCATGGGCGGCGCAACTTCAAGCACCAGTAAAACAGTGATTGTAGGCCCTGCTACCGTGGCAGATCACGACGTGGACTATTTGTTTGGTCAAGTGTCGATTGATAAGGCGTTTGTAGATTGGTCTGGTAACTGCGGTAACTTATCCTCTGCAGTTGGCGCTTTTGCCATTAACTCAGGTTTAGTTGACGCCAGCCGTATCCCGCTTAATGGCGTGGCCTTGGTACGTATTTGGCAAGCCAACATAAAGAAAACCATCCTCGCTCACATTCCTATTAGCAATGGTGTGGTACAAGAGACAGGCGACTTTTTGCTTGATGGTGTGACTTTTCCTGCCGCTGAAATCAAATTGGAATTCATCAACCCGTCTGCGGGCGATGCCGATATGTTTCCCACCGGCAATCTAATCGATCAGTTGGACGTGCCGAACGTAGGCTGTTTTCCAGCCACCATGATTAACGCCGGTATTCCTACTATCTTTGTTAATGCGCAAGATCTAGGTTACTCAGGTACCGAGCTACAGCCCGACATTAACACCGACCCGAAAGCATTAGCTAAACTTGAATCCATCCGCGCCCATGGAGGTGTAGAAATGGGTTTGTTTAGCCATATTGATGACGCCCAACAGCGCCAACACACCCCTAAAGTTGCCTTTGTTGCGTCAGCCCAGGACTACACCTCTTCCAGTGGTTCTGCCGTGGCGGCCGCTAACGTAGATTTGTTAGTTCGAGCCATGTCTATGGGCCAGTTACATCACGCTATGATGGGCACTGCGGCCGTAGCCATTGGTACAGCCGCAGCCATACCTGGTACTTTGGTCAACCAAGCCGCAGGTGGCAGTGCGCGTTCTAGCGTAACCTTTGGACACCCCTCAGGTACCCTCACTGTGGGTGCTGAAGCGGCACAGGAATCGGGCCAGTGGTCAGCCACCAAAGCCATTATGAGCCGCAGCGCACGTGTGCTCATGGAAGGTTGGGTTAGGGTGCCTGGTGCCTGAATACTATGTGTTAGTGGGTGACACTAACACTACGGCAGTAGAAGCACTCAAAACCACTAGTGGCTTGTCTAAGCAGCTTATTAAGCAGGCCATGAAAAAGGGCGCGGTGTGGGTGAGTGTGCTCGGTCAGGGCCATAAGCGCCTAAGACGAGCAGATAAACAGCTCAAGCCTGGCCAGCAGTTGCACCTTTACTATGATCCATTGGTGCTGGGCCAGGTAGCGACAGCACCTGTGCTAGTGGCGGACGAGGGTGACTATAGTGTTTGGTACAAACCCTACGGAATGCTCAGTCAGGGATCTAAATGGGGCGATCATTGCACCATTAATCGGTGGGTGGAACAGCATCATCGGCCACAACGCCCAGCCTTTATCGTTAATCGGTTGGATCGAGCGGCCCAGGGTTTGATGCTGATTGCCCACTCCAAAACTGCAGCCACTGCTTTGAGCGGGTTGTTTGCGCAACGTGCGATAGACAAACGTTATACCGCGCTGGTCGCCGGCGCCTTGCCGCAGCCGTTGTTATTAGATGCACCCATAGATGATAAGGCTGCAGTCAGCCACGTTAGTTTGTTGCATCACGATGTGCGCACTCAGCATTCCTTAGTGAGCGTAAAAATAGACACTGGCCGTAAGCACCAGATTCGCAAACACTTGAGTGGCGTGGGTTTGCCCATCGTTGGCGATAGACTCTATGGGCCTGAGAAGCAAAATTGTGAGGTGGATTTGTGTCTAGTCTCGAGCTATTTGGCGTTTTTGAGTCCGTTTGATGCAGAGCCCAAAAGCTACACCTTGGCAGATGAATACTTGCCCAAAATTAGTTAGAATCCTACCCCACAACCGTGATAATAAAGGACCAATAGATGAAAGATTTATTACCTGAGCTATGTGACCAGTTTGAGAGTTTGGTTCATGTGGTTGAGCCCATGTTTATGAACGTCGGTGGTAAAGAACGTTTTGGTGGCCAAATTGTTACCTTAAAATGCCATGAAGACAATTCTAAGGTGCGTGAGCTGGCAGGCCAAGATGGCACCGGCAAAGTGCTTGTGGTTGATGGCGGCGGTTCGTTACGACGTGCTCTATTAGGTGATTTATTGGCAGAGAAAGCGGCCGCCAATGGCTGGGAAGGTATGATTATCTACGGCTGTATCCGTGATGTGAATGCCATAGGCGAGATCGCATTAGGCGTACAGGCTTTAGCCACACACCCCATGAAAACAGAAAAACGTGGTTTGGGAGACGTCAACCAGACAGTCACTTTTGGTGGTGTTAACTTTGTACCTGGACAATATGTGTACGCAGACAATAATGGGGTGCTGGTTGCACCCCATGAACTACTCGTCAGCGAAGTATAAATAACCCTGATTGTGCAGAATTAGCAGCATCGCCTTAGCGGCTTCACTGCTGATCAGTGGCGCCAGTTGATCCACCTCAATGAGCCATTGATTAGCGATGACTTCAGCAAAGTCTGTGGCATCCGGCGGGCAGGGTAATGCTTCTCCCTGAGCAAACAGGGTTAAACCACCGTCGCCTTGCCATGTATAGGCCAGTCTAACCCCTTCTGAGACCCTCAAAACGCCGTACGCATCGGCAATAATAGTAGCCAGTTCGTCTGCATCCATGGCTTCTTCGGCCATATCAAGGTTAGGGTATTTGGCTTCGGTGCTTAGCTTGCCAAACCACTGAACCACGTTTTCGGTAGTGATTTGTTGTTGCATCAAGCGCACCAAGTCAGCCACGTCGTCGGCATTAATTTCAGCGCAGTGAGTGACGTTACCACGATCTTTCAAGCGTAGGTCTGCAGTTAAATCTAGATTGCGCTCATCGGCAAAACCGGTGAGTACGTCACCGTGGGAAGGTGAGCGAAAGCCCACCGAATAAGTTACACAATGGTCACTAATCGCGGTGCCTTTATGCGCTACTAACGGCGGGATATAAAGTAAATCACCTGGATTGAGAATAAATTCTTGCTGTAACTCAAACTGGTCTAACAAACACAATTGATCATGCGCCATTAAGGCTGAATTTTCACTACAAATTTGGCCAATTTGCCATTGGCGCTGACCTTCGCCTTGTATTAAGAACACATCGTAGCGGTCGTAATGAGCGCCTACACCCGCGCCTTTAGTGGCGTAGCTGATCATTAGGTCATCTAATCGCCAACTGGGCAAAAAACGAAATTTAGCCAAAAAGTCGTGTACCTGTGGTACAAAACAATCCACTCCTTGGACCAGTAAGGTCCAAGGGAAGTCACGTTCCTTGTTGAAGTCGGCTTCGCTTAACGGCCCATGAATCACTTGCCAGTCGGCAATGTTGCCTTGATTTTCGATAAGCCGCGACTCAACTTCCGCTTCTAACGCTAGTCCCGCCAGTTCATCTACCGCAATCAGCGGTTCGTCCAGGTTGATTGCGTTACGAATACATACTGGTTTTTGCTGCCAATAATCAGCCATAAATTCAGCTAGGCTTAAATCGCCTAACTGAGTCAATGGCGCTAAGTTTGGCGCGCCTGCCAGGGTCGAGGTGTTCATCAATTAGATTGCCGCCGCCTGAGCTACTGCATTGCCAATATAGTTGGCTGGCGTGAGTGTCTTTAATTCGTCTTTAACCTGTTGTGGTAGCTCAAGGGTATCGATAAATTCAGCCATAATGGTGGCATCAATGGTCTTGCCTCGAGTTAAGGCTTTGAGCTTTTCGTACGGCTCTTCAATCGCGTAGCGACGCATTACGGTTTGAATAGGTTCCGCAAGTACTTCCCAAGCATTGTCTAAGTCAGCGTTTAAACGTGCTGCGTTAAGTTCTAGCTTGCTGATGCCTTTTAGCGTTGACTGGTACGCAATTAAGCTGTGAGCCAGGCCAACACCCAAATTACGTAATACCGTGGAGTCTGTTAGGTCGCGCTGCCAGCGTGAAACAGGCAGTTTAGTGGCTAGATGTTGCAAGATCGCATTTGCAAGGCCAAGGTTACCTTCCGAGTTTTCAAAGTCGATGGGGTTAACTTTGTGGGGCATAGTAGATGAGCCAATTTCACCGGCAATGGTCTTTTGCTTGAAAAAGCCCATGGAGATGTAACCCCAAATGTCGCGATCAAAATCCAACAGAATAGTGTTGAAACGCGCTACAGCGTCAAACAATTCGGCAATGTAGTCATGGGGCTCAATTTGGGTCGTGTACGGGTTCCAGGTCAAGCCTAAACTCTCTACAAATACCTGTGCATTGGCTTGCCAATCAATTTCTGGGTAAGCACTCAGGTGAGCGTTATAGTTACCCACGGCACCATTAATTTTACCTAATAGCTCTACCTGTTGAATTTGCTTCAGTTGGCGTTGTAAACGAGCGGCTACGTTGGCCATCTCTTTGCCAAGAGTCGACGGAGACGCGGTTTGGCCGTGTGTACGGGATAACATAGGTTGGCTTTGGTAGGTATGCGCCAAACCTTTAATCTGCTCTAGCACCTGAGTCATCTCAGGCACCACTACTTGTTCAAAACCTTGTTTTAGCATCAAGCCATGGGACAAATTGTTGATGTCTTCCGACGTGCAGGCAAAGTGCACGTACTCATTAATTGCTTGTAGTTCTGCATTGTCGGAAAACTGTTCTTTAATGTAGTACTCCACGGCTTTAACGTCGTGATTAGTGGTACTTTCAATGTCTTTGACCCGTTGCGCTGCGGCTTCGTTGAAATTGTCGACTAAGGCTTCTAACAAGGCGTTGGCGGTGGTGCTTAACGGCGCCACTTCTGTAATTTGTGGGTGCTCAGCTAAACGTTGCAGCCAACGCACTTCCACCAGCACGCGATTATAGATTAAGCCGAATTCGCTAAAGTAGGGGCGCAATGAGGCGGTTTTACTGCCGTAACGGCCATCAACAGGTGAAAGAGCGGAAATTGACGATAAGTCCATAACGTGGTCCTAGGTTGGATTAGAGCTGATTAAGGAGTGCATTAAGTTCGCACTGCAAAGAATTTTTAAACAATACCAGTTGCCATTTTCGGCCGCCCACTTGGCGCCACAAAGTGGTTGCACGAATGCCGGCTAACAAATAGCTACGCACACGATTGGTATTCATCGGTTGCTGCAAATAGGTGGGGTTACCAGTGACCTGAATACGGAAATGAAAGCTACTTAATGTAGTCGAATAGGTTTCAGCAACACTGGCCAATACGTTAGCGTGGGTGAGGTCGTATAGGTCGACTTGACGCTGGCTATGGCTCAACTGTTGGCTTATTGCGTCAAGCATTTTAGGACGCTTACGCAGCTTTGCTTGTAAATGGGTTAGGCCCAACACGTAACGGGTGATCTCCCGCGCGGCAACGCTTTTGTCTTGGTCCAAAATAGACTTGAGTGTTTCTAAACCCAAACGTAAATTTTGCACCGCCTGTTCGCCACCAAAGACATCTTCGGTTGATTCTGGAGAGGTGACAAATAAAGATGCTAGACAAGTGCGGCTAGCTTCTTCATCTGCTTTGCCTGTGCTTGCCACCTGGTGCACCAAGGCTGCGGCTTGAACAACCGCTGCCAGGGCCAGCACACGTTCTTGATTGGAATTTAAACGACTAATCAATGACCGCTCCTCCTAAACAGATATCGGCGTCATAAAAGACAATGGATTGACCCGGTGTTACGGCGCGTTGGGGAGTATCAAACACCACCTTAAGCTGGCCGTCGTCAAATGCCGTTATGTGGCAGGCTTGATCATCTTGGCGGTAACGTATCTTCGCCATAAGCGATACGCTTTGGCCTTGGCTCAAGTCGGGGCCTAGGCCATCAACCCACATCAGTTGTTGACAGGTAAGGGTGGGTTTAAACAGGCGAGGGTGGTTTTTACCCTGAGTGACAATAAGTCGGTTGCGCTCTAGGTCTTTATCCACCACATACCAAGCCGACTCATTGTAGTTGGCCAAGCCGCCAATACCTAACCCTTGGCGTTGGCCGATGGTGTGATACATCAAGCCCTGATGGTCGCCAATGACATCGCCGTCTACCGTTTCTATCTTGCCTGGCTGTGCCGGCAGGTATTGCTGCAAAAAGTCTTTAAAACGTCGTTCGCCAATAAAACAAATGCCCGTGCTGTCTTTTTTGGCATGATTAGCTAAACCGTGTTGTTCGGCCAAGGCCCTAACCTGTGGTTTTTGCATTGCGCCAATGGGGAACAAGGTAAGGTTCACTTCGGCAGCGCCAATAGCGTGCAAAAAGTAACTTTGATCTTTGTTGGTGTCTAAACCCTTGATCAGTTGGCACTTAAGGCCTTCGCCGCGACGTTGCACATAGTGACCCGTGGCAATAAAGCCTGCACCTAAGGTTTTGGCATATTGCAAAAAGGCTTTGAATTTAATTTCCCGATTACAGAGGATGTCTGGATTGGGTGTGCGGCCGGCTTTGTATTCGGCTAAAAAGTGCTCAAACACGTTGTCCCAGTACTCTGCAGCAAAGTTGGCAGCGTGAAGGTGTATGCCCAATGTGTCACAAACGGATTGGGCATCAGCCAGGTCTTGTTTTGCCGTGCAGTATTCTGTGCCATCATCTTCGTCCCAGTTCTTCATGAACAGGCCTTCAACATGGTACCCTTGCTGCATGAGCAATAAAGCGGAAACAGACGAGTCAACTCCGCCGGACATGCCAACAATAACGCGCGTGGGTGTGGTAACACTCATAGATTTGGTCAAGCGATAAACTACAGTTATTTACGGGCCTAATTTTAACCGAACCAAAGGCTCACGCCTAGGCTTAAAGTGATATAGCGAGAATTATTAGTCTTATGAAAAAAGCTGACCTGATTGTCATCCAAGAAACCGATTTTGATATCAATCACCACTACCAGCGTTTGTTGCAAATTAACCCCGCGGGTACAGGTGCGGCGGTTTTGTTTGTTGGATTAGTTAGAGATTTAGATGATGCCCACGTGGAGGCCATGCAGTTAGACCATTATCCGGGCATGACCGAAATCTGTCTCCAGCATATAGTCACCATGGCCCACCAGCGCTGGGCATTGGAAGGTATCCACTTAGTACACCGCGTAGGGCGTCTCAATAGTAACGACCAAATTGTCTTGGTGGGGGTGGCTTCTCGCCACCGCAGTGACGCTTTTTCCGCCTGTGAATTTGTTATGGACTACTTGAAGCAGGATGCGCCGTTCTGGAAAGCTGAAATCACAGAGCATGGCAAGAGCTGGGTCCAAGCTAAAGCTAGCGATCAATTAGCGCAACGGCGTTGGCAGGGGGATTAGGCCTTATCGTAGCGCCAAAGGCCTACGTCCAGGCCCTTTAAGCGCCACTGGCCTACGGCAACCCTCACCAAACGTAAGGTGGGTAGGCCGACTGCCGCTGTCATACGTCGGACTTGTCGATTTCGGCCCTCACTAATACGTATTTCTAACCATTGCGTGGGTTTGTCTTCGCGCTTCCTAATCGGTGGTACGCGGGGCCATAATTTATTCACTTCACGGCCTAAAGGCCTCACTTTTGCTGGGCGAGTAGGTCCGTCTTTGAGTACGGGGCCTGCGCGCAGCTGTTTTAGTTGAGCTTCGTCGGCCCGACCTTCAATTTGCACCCAATAGGTTTTTTCCAACTTGTGCTTAGGGTTGGCGATTTTTTGCTGGAGTTGGCCGTCATTGGTGAGAATCATTAAGCCCTCAGAGTCGTAGTCTAACCGACCTGCAGCATAAAACCCCGGGGCATCGATATATTCGGCCATGGTGGCACGGCCGTCTTGATCCTTAAACTGACTCAAAACCTTAAACGGCTTGTTAAAAACGAGGATGTTGGAAGCTTGCATATTTCCCTATAAGTCCTATGGGTTGTTGGGCCAGCAAGCAATTGAAACTAAATTCGGCCACTGACGACAAAAGCGACCCTATTATCGCTTATATTGAATGCAATGGCATGGGTGTTAAATTAATTCATCTCCGCTTCAATACTGGGCCGTAATACTATATTAACGGCCTGTGGCCCTTTGGGGCCGTCTGTTAACTCAAAATCCACCTCTTGTCCTGCTCTTAAGCTTCGATACCCGTCACTCTGAATAGCCGAATAATGCGCGAACAGGTCTTGGTTTTGATCGTCGTTAGACACGATAAACCCATATCCCTTTGCATTATTGAACCATTTCACCTTGCCTGCTTGCATGCCATACTCCTCTGCATTGCTTAAACTCATTAAGACGGCTGTTTTATACCTACCCAACAGCACGACTAAAACTCTACTAATAATATTAGCAGCAGTTTTTTATTTTGCTCTGGAAAAATGCTGACATTGGCCCAATAGTAACGTTATGATAAAACCAATTGAGATGACTAGAGTCTGCTGATGCACAAGCGCAATACCCATTACATGAGTTCCCAAGATCACGGCGAGCCAGAAGATAACCACGATTTGCAGGTAATCGAGCAAACACGGCCTAAAATCGCCCAGCCATCTTTATATAAAGTAGTGCTACTTAACGATGACTATACCCCCATGGAATTTGTCATCGATATATTGGCGCATTTTTTTAACCATGATGAAGAGCAAGCCACCCAAATCATGCTGGCCGTACATACCCAAGGCAAAGGCGTCTGTGGCACCTATTCTAAAGATGTGGCAGAAACTAAAGCCATGCAAGTGAATCAGTTTTCACGTCAACATAAACACCCACTCTTGTGCGAAGTGGAATCGGTTTCTTAGAGGGTCGACATAATGTTAGATAAAGATTTAGAACATAGCCTTAGCCAAGCCTACAAACATGCCAGCTGGAAACGTCATGAATTTATGACGGTTGAACATCTGTTGTTGGCTTTATTAAGCAACCAATCCACCGCCGAAGTACTTCAGGCATGTGGCGTATCACTAGAAGACTTACGCCAGCCTCTCGAGAAGTTTATTGATGACACTACGCCCGCAGTGGCGGAATCTCATGACGGCTATGAAGTTCAACCAACCTTGGGTTTTCAACGTGTTTTACAGCGAGCGGTGTTCCATGTTCAATCGTCGGGTAAAGGCGAAGTTAGCGGTGCAAATGTACTTGTAGCTATTTTTAGCGAAACGGACAGCCAGTCGGTGTACCTGCTTGACTCTGTTGACGTTGAACGCGTGGACATCGTCAACTACCTGTCACACGGTGTGAGTAAATCCGAGATGGAGGGCAGTGAGTCCACCATTGAGGGCGAGGGCGAAGAGACCAGCCACCTCGTCAAATACACCACAGACCTCAATGCTGAAGCGCGTCTAGGGCGTATTGATCCCTTAGTAGGCCGAGGTGACGAGCTTGAACGTTTAGTTCAGGTATTGTCGAGGCGGCGTAAAAACAATCCTTTATTGGTGGGTGATGCGGGGGTTGGTAAAACCGCCATTGCAGAAGGCTTAGCCTATCAAATTGAACAAGGTAACGTGCCGCAAGTGATTGCCAATTCGCAAGTATTTTCCTTGGATATGGGCGCCTTGTTGGCTGGCACCAAATACCGAGGAGACTTTGAAAAACGCCTTAAGGGCTTACTGTCTGATATCGAAAATACCCCCAACGCGGTACTGTTTATTGATGAGATTCATACCATCATCGGCGCAGGCGCGGCTTCCGGTGGTTCCATGGATGCCTCTAACTTACTTAAACCCATGCTTAGTTCCGGCAAGTTACGTTGTATTGGTTCCACTACATTTACTGAGTTTAGGGGTATCTTCGAAAAGGACCATGCCTTGGCTCGACGGTTTCAAAAAATTGATGTGGAAGAACCCAATGTGGCAGATACCCAAGCCATTTTACGTGGCTTGATTTCACGCTACGAAGAGCATCATCAGTTAACCTATTCCTCAGCAGCCATTGATGCCGCCGCGGAGCTAGCAGAGTGCTACATCACTGATAAAAAGATGCCTGACAAGGCTATTGATGTGATCGACGAGGCGGGTGCGTTTCAGCAGTTGTTCTCCGAAAATGAGCGTAAATCTCTGATTGATGTTGCGGAAATTGAAGCCGTGGTGGCTAAAATTGCACGCATACCACCCAAAAGTGTGTCGGCCACTGACCGGGGTCAATTACAATCCCTAGAACAGAACCTTAAGCGTGTGGTGTTTGGCCAAGATACCGCCATCGATACCTTATCCAACGCCATTAAGCTGGCTAGGGCAGGCCTTAACGCCCCCCATAAGCCGGTAGGCAGCTTCTTGTTCTCTGGGCCGACGGGTGTCGGCAAAACCGAAGTAACACAACAGTTGGCCCGTATTATGGGTATTGAGCTGGTGCGTTTTGATATGTCTGAATATATGGAACGCCACACCGTATCACGCTTAATTGGTGCTCCTCCAGGTTATGTTGGATTTGACCAAGGCGGTTTGCTTACCGAGGCGGTAACTCAAACCCCACACTGCGTATTGTTACTTGATGAAGTGGAAAAAGCCCACCCAGAAGTATTTAATATTTTGCTACAAGTGATGGATAACGGCACCCTGACAGATAACAATGGCCGTAAAACAGACTTTCGTAATGTGATTATCGTGATGACCACTAATGCTGGGGCTGAACAAATGGCCCGTAGCTCCATTGGCTTTACCAAGCAGGACCACAGCTCCGATGGTATGGGGGCGATAAAGCGCCTGTTTAGCCCAGAATTCCGTAATCGCTTGGATGACATTATTCAGTTTAACGCCCTCGCCAAAGACGTTATATTGGGTGTGGTGGATAAATTCTTAGTTGAGTTACAAGTGCAGTTAGAGGATAAGCAAGTCCACCTACAGGTAAGCGAAGAGGTACGAGTGTGGCTAGGTGATAAAGGCTATGACAAAGAGATGGGTGCGCGACCTATGGCGCGGCTTATCCAGCAAGAGCTAAAGAAACCGATGGCAGAGTTGTTATTGTTTGGTGATTTAGCGGCTGCAGGCGGCAAGTTATTAGTGGGCCTTACGGATGATAAAATCACCTTAACAAGCAAACCTAGTAAACGGGCGATCAAGCTGCTCGACCCAGTCTCAGCCTAGGGGTATAGCTTAGGTAACAACAAAAAGAGCACCCTAGGGTGCTCTTTTTTATAGGCGAAACCTAACCAGCGACGATTAACGTGCGCGGTAAGTAATACGGCCTTTGGTTAAGTCGTATGGAGTCAGCTCCACTTTAACTTTGTCGCCTGTCAAAATACGAATATAGTGCTTACGCATCTTGCCAGAAATATGTGCGGTGACCACGTGGCCGTTTTCTAGTTCTACGCGGAACATGGTGTTAGGTAAGGTATCAATAATGGTACCTTCCATTTCAATCTGGTCTTCTTTTGCCATTAAAGCCTCAAGGTGTATTGCTAAATTTTATGGTGGTTACAGTGCGCGATATTGTGCCAGAAAGGTGTTTGAAAAGCGAGTAAAAACATCAAAGTCGACGTGCGCTAGGGTTCTAAGGGTTGCCAAATCAAATCATCAAACACTTCCAGCGGTTGGTAATCAGCCTTGTAGGACATTTTTTGACAATTTTTTATCCAGTAGCCTAAATAAACAAAACTCAAAGATTGCTTTTTCGCCCAAGAAATTTGCCACAACACGGCCAATTGGCCAAGGCTTCTTATGCTGTATTGTGGGTCGAAAAAGGTATAAATGGCCGAAACCCCTTTGGGCAGCATGTCGACCACCGCCACTGCAATCAGCTTTTCGGCTGCACGAAAACATATAAAATAACTGCAGCAAGCTGGGTTTGGCTGACACAAAAAGCTGGTAAATTGCTCCTCTGACGGCGGGTGCATATCGCCATCCGCATGGCGAGTGTTAATGTAGTGTTGATACAAAGCGTAATATTCGTCGCTAAATTTGGGCTCTTCAAAGGTAACTGCAAGGTCTTTATTGCGATTGATAACTCGCTTTTGACTTTTTCTAAAATGAAATTGATCAAGGGGCACACGTACAGACTTACACTCGTTGCAGGCGTCACACCATGGCCGGTATATGTGTTCGCCACTACGACGAAAGCCCATGTCCGTAAGTTGCATGTAGGTGGATTCATCCAAGCCTTGGTCGGGGCTCAAAAATACGGACCGAGCTTGGCGCCCAGTTAAATAGCTACAGTCATGCTCGGGTGTTGGATAAAACACCAAGCTATTTATATCGGTAGAAGAAGACATAATATAACTACTCTATCACCAGTTCCCAGCCACTATCCACACCATAAATTAAATTCTGGTCTAAGTAGGCTTGAAATTCCGCCATTCCAATTTCAGCTGCACCAAGGCTAGATAAATGGTGTGTGTGCATCTGACAGTCTATTAATACAAAACCCCAGGCTTGTAGTTGCTGGGCTAAGTGGACAAAGGCAAATTTGGAAGCGTTGTCGGCAAGACTGAACATAGACTCACCAAAAAACATGCGACCCAGAGCTACGCCGTACAAGCCGCCTACCAGTTCGTGGCCGCGCCAAACCTCAACACTATGAGCGTAGCCCGACCTAAATAAATTGGTATAAGCCTCCTTCATATCTGGCGTGATCCAGCTTTCTGTCTGTTGTTCGGCCCTTACGGTTCCACCACACGCCTCAACAACGCGCTCAAATGCGTGATCGAAGGTGATGTTCAATTGCGTTTTACGCATCCACTTACGCATACTTTTAGAAACATGTATGTGTTCTGGTTTTAATACCATGCGCGGGCTAGGCGCCCACCATAAAATGGGCTCCTGATCGGAGAACCAAGGAAAGATGCCTTGTTGGTAGGCATGTAGCAAGCGGGGCACGCATAGGTCGCCACCAATCGCCAACAAACCGGCAGGGTCGGCTAATGCTTCGCTAACGGGTGGAAACCAATAGTCATTTCTATCAAGTTGGTAAACAGGCATAGCAGTATATAGATTGGCCTATAAGTGCTCTATTAATGCTCTATTAGATAGGCTAAACGTGCTTTCTAATATGGTGCGGTTTGAATCGCGGCCTAATAAGGTGGAGCATTGGTAGGTGTTAACCGGTTTGTTACGGTAGTAGAGGTAGCCCAAAAACGACAGCGGGTGATTTTTCAAAGACTCTACTTTGTTAAAATCGTCGGTAATAGAGAGTATGCTGGAAATATCAATAGCAAACCGAGTATGGCCCAACAGGAAAGTTAGGATACGATTAGAACATTCTGCCTTATAGGCTGTTGCTGCAGTCATAATAAAAGGGCCATGGCTTTAGATTATGACCAGTATATTACGCCAGTAGGCAGTTGAATATGCGCTGACCAAATTAATTTGTTTTTACAAGTAACATATTGTAACCACAAACCGATACAAATGACTGCGGTAACGGGCTTGGTTCAGGTGTCAGGATTGAGTATCATAGGCTATGCTTGCAAATCCTTCCACATTGACACTTTAATTAGCCGCACTCATAAAAGGATCTCACTTAGTGGCCCTCTCTAACCCACGTACACGTAAAACCAGTCAAACACCGAACACCACTTGGATTCAAATTCTCAGTTGGCGCGGCTATCATCTAGCACTGCTCGCTTTTAGCGTGTACCTCCTTATTATACTTGTCAGTTTTGATGCTGCAGACCCTAGCTTTTCTCAAGCCTTTGACGTGTCCGCTACCCATAACGCCGGAGGTACATTTGGCGCCATTTTATCCGATTTGTTATTGCGCTCCGTTGGTATTGTGGCTTATTTGATACCCGTCATCGTTATTGAGTATGAAATTCGCCGGTTCTTGGGCCAAAAAAACGGCGCTGATGTGACTCAACCATGGTTTAAACTGCTCACCTTTGCCGCCCTCATCATTGCTTTTAGCGTATTTGCTGCCGTGCACTTTTCTAACCAAGGCCTACAATATCCTCAGGGTAGTGGCGGTTTATTAGGCCTGAGTTTGGGTCAGCCGTTACATCACGCGCTAGGTATGACAGGGACTAATATTTTAGTGTTGACCACCTTAATGCTGGCCATCAGCCAGTTTTGGCAGTTACGTTGGGGGATGATCACAGAAACCCTCGGGCGGCATTGCATCTATTGGTGCCTACACCTAAAACAAAGTTTGTTGAGTGCTCAGCCTCCTTCAGTTAAAGCACCAATCAAAAAACATAACCCAGCGCTAGTAAGCGCCACTAAAACACGCTGGTATCGAACGGCTGCGGCCCATGTTAACCAACGCAGGCAGAGAATTAGCAGTCTTTTGCGTGGCCTTTGGCCAACCAGAGTAAAGCCCTCTAAATCGATACAACCCAAGGTGAGCGCCGTAGCGCCGGCAACCCAAACAAATCCGCTTCAGGACCTGTCGAGCCAAAATGTTGATTTTAGTCATGACGATGTCTCTGCAGCACTAGCCACAACTCGGCCCAAAGTCAAACCTGAGGCCATAAAAGCGACTCCAGCGAAACCTGCCGTTGCTGCACCAGTAAAAGAAGTGAAAATCGTGCCCTTGTCCGAAACCCACAAACAAGACACCGGCGACTCCCATACCGAGCAAAACGACGATCAAAAGGTCCGCGCAGCCAAACAAAAAGGGTTGCCGTCGGTGACCTTATTAGACCCCCCCAGCGCCACCCTCAATCCCACCATTACCCCCGAAGAATTAGCCAGCTTAAGCCAACTGTTAGAGGCAAAGCTATTGGATTTTGGGGTGGTGGCAGAAGTGGTTGAAGTGAATCCCGGGCCAGTGATCACGCGCATAGAGATTCAACCAGCGCCGGGCACTAAAGTGAGCAAGATAAGCAATTTGTCAAAAGACCTTGCTAGGTCTATGGCGGTGATGAGTGTGCGTGTGGTTGAAGTTATCGCCGGTAAATCGGTAATCGGTATCGAAATCCCTAATCAAAACCGAGAAATGGTACGTATTAGCGAAGTCATTGGCAGCAAAACTTACTTGGCCTCAAGCAGTCCGCTCACCTTAACCTTAGGCAATGATATCGCCGGTAAACCGGTGGTCGTGGACCTTGCCAAGATGCCGCACCTATTGGTGGCGGGTACCACAGGTTCAGGTAAGTCCGTTGGTGTTAATGCCATGATTATGAGTATTTTGCTTAAATCTGGCCCCGACCAAGTGCGTATGTTGTTGGTTGACCCAAAAATGTTGGAACTGTCTATTTACGATGGTATTCCACACTTGCTTGCTCCGGTGATTACAGACATGAAAGAAGCCGCCGGTGGCCTACGCTGGTGTGTGGCAGAAATGGAACGGCGATATCGACTCATGGCATCTCAGGGGGTGCGTAATTTAGCGGGCTTTAACACTAAAGTAACCGCTGGCGCACGTATTCTTGACCCCATTTGGGTGCCCAACGAGGTGGCAGGAGAAAACCCCGATGACCGACCTTTTCTAGCACCCTTGCCCTATATTGTAGTGGTGGTGGATGAGTTTGCCGACATGATTATGGTGGTCGGTAAAAAGGTTGAAGAACTTATTGCCCGTATTGCGCAAAAGGCAAGGGCAGCGGGTATACACCTTATTCTGGCAACACAACGGCCGTCTGTGGATGTGATTACCGGCTTGATTAAGGCCAACGTACCGACTCGAATTGCCTTCCAAGTGAGTTCTAAAATAGACTCACGCACCATACTTGACCAAGGTGGTGCAGAAAGCTTGTTAGGCCACGGTGATATGTTGTATTTACCGCCTGGCAAAAGCATGCCGGAACGCGTGCACGGTGCTTTCGTGAGCGATGACGAAGTTCACCGTGTGGTGGAGGCGTGGAAACAACGGGGTGCACCCAATTTTATTGAAGCCATCGTCGAGGGCAACTATGACCAAGAAGAAGGCTTTGGCTTGGCCTCTTCTGAAGGTGCCTTTGAGGAAGACCAAGATCGGCTATATGATGAGGCGGTCGCCTTTATTACAGAAACTCGCCGTGCATCGATTTCCTCGGTGCAGCGCAAATTTAAAATTGGCTATAACCGCGCTGCGCGCATGGTAGAGGCAATGGAAGCCGCTGGCGTTATTACTCCGCCCGCCCACAATGGTAGCCGTGAAGTATTAGCACCACCACCTCCACGGGATTAACCCATATGTTAGGATTATTTATGCGCGTAGCAGTGTTACTGTTTACTCTAAGCTGTTCTGTGCTGACCTTTGGGCAAACCGCTGCCCAAGCCCTGAGTCATCAATTAGGCCAGCGTAACAACATAGAAGCCGATTTTGTACAGTATCTATTAGATGCCAGCGGTAGCCGTCTGCAGGAAACCCATGGGCACATGGTGTTGGCCCAGCCAAACCAGTTTTGGTGGCAAACAGAGGATCCATTTGCGCAGTTGCTTGTGAGTAATGGCGAGCGCTTATGGATTTACGATGAGGACTTAGAACAGGTCACGGTACAGAAGCTGGATCAGCGAACCACTAATACGCCCGCACTATTGCTCAGTGGCAATAGCAAGGATATTGGAGCACAGTTTGACGTGGTGATGAAACGAGGTGAGGCTGGCTTAGTTTTTTACCGGCTCACACCTAAAGACCCAGAAAGTTTGTATCAGAGCTTACGCATCAACTTTAAAAACGGTCAATTACTCGAAATGCAACTCGAAGACAGCATGCACCAAAAGACTAGTTTGAGTTTTACTAATGTGATCCTGAACCCGATCATCGACGCCGG
The DNA here is from genome assembly GCA_965366045.1 of uncultured Oceanospirillaceae bacterium. Taxonomy (GTDB): domain Bacteria; phylum Pseudomonadota; class Gammaproteobacteria; order Pseudomonadales; family Balneatricaceae; genus Njordibacter. The sequence continues at coordinate 13,584 of CBDUDU010000012.1, read as the reverse complement.
TTTGTTCGAGTTTCAGGTGCCCGAAGGGGTCGACGTGGTTGCCATGGGTGAACTGTGATCGAAGATTTGTTTGCGCAGCAATCTCGTGGTTATCAGCCGCTTGCAGATCGCATGCGGCCACAGGCCCTTGACCAATATGCGGGGCAATCCCACCTCTTAGCCGAGGGTAAAAGCCTGGGCCGCGCGTTACAACAAGGCTTGCTACACAGCATGATATTGTGGGGCCCGCCAGGGGTGGGCAAAACCACCCTTGCACGCCTGATGAGTCATGTAAGTGATGCCCATTTTATGACTATGTCTGCAGTCATGTCTGGCGTTAAAGACATTCGTAGTGCGGTTGAAGAAGCTAAGCAGGTTCGGGCTCAGTCCGACCGCGACAGTGTATTGTTTGTTGATGAAGTACATCGTTTTAATAAATCACAACAAGACGCATTTTTACCTTACATTGAAGATGGAACCTTTATTTTTGTAGGCGCCACTACCGAAAACCCAGCCTTTGAACTTAACAATGCACTGATGTCACGTTCGCGGGTTTATATCCTCAAGTCTCTCAGCGAGGACGAGCTTTCCCAGCTGCTAAAACAAGCCTTAGCCGATGAAGAACGCGGCCTAGGCAAACTCAATATTATCATTGAAAAACCACAACAACGGTTATTGCTACAAGCCGCAGACGGTGATGCGCGTCGGTTGTTAAATCTGCTGGAAATTGCTAGCGACCTCGCGGAAACGGGGGGGGCAACACAAGTCATTGATAATGCCGTGCTGGAACAAGTGTTACAAACCAGCCCCAAACGGTTTGATAAAGGCGGCGATATCTTTTATGACCAAATTTCTGCGTTTCATAAATCAGTACGTGGATCAGATCCTAGTGGTGCGCTGTATTGGCTAGCTCGCATGTTTGATGCAGGTTGCGACCCCTTATACATTGCTAGGCGCCTGTTAGCCATTGCTTCAGAGGACATTGGTAACGCCGACCCAAGGGCGCTACAGGTGGCCGTTAACGCTTGGCAGGTGTTTGAGCGAGTTGGCCCCGCTGAAGGTAATCGAGCCATTGCCCACGCGGCTGTCTACTGCGCTTGCGCGGCCAAGAGCAATGCGGTGGACACCGCCTTTAAAGCAGCCATGAAGTTAGCTCGAGAAGAACCGGGTTACCCGGTTCCCAACCATTTACGTAATGCACCGACACAACTTGCCAAATCCATGGGCCATGGCGACGACTATCGTTATGCTCACCTTGAGCCCATGGCATTTTCGGCTGGCGAGAGCTATCTGCCAGAGCCATTGGCTCATCACGTGCTTTACCAACCGTCGGATCGCGGGCTTGAAGGCAAGATTGGCGAAAAGTTAGAAAAACTCGCTAAACTCAATCAAATTAGTGACCAGCAGCGTTATAAATAGCCTCTTTAGTAGGCTATAATATGGCCCGATAGTAGCACTATGCACTATGGAGAATTATAAAGTGGGACAGTTATTAGCAATTGCTTGCGGCGGCGCCTTAGGTGCACTTAGCCGGTTTGGGTTACAGCAGTGGATAAGTACACTTTATAATGGCCGTTTTCCGGTCGCCATTTTTTTGGCCAACTCTCTAGGCTCCTTATGTTTAGGCTTGGTGTACGTGTTAATCACAGAAAAAGGCATGTTACCCGAGACCTGGCGCCCATTTATCATGATTGGGTTATTAGGCGCCTTTACCACTTTCTCTACTTTTTCATTAGACAGTTTACGCCTGATGGAACAGGGCTATTGGATGTTGGCCTTGAGTAACGTTATTGCCAACGTTGCGTTTGGCTTATTAGGTGCTTTTGTAGGCATGAGTCTTGGCCGTTGGCTTTGAGTTAATTAATTAGGATCCCTCCATGTTAGACCAGAAATTGGTTCGAAATACGCCACAAGAAGTGGCCGACAAGTTAATAAAGAAAGGTTTTACACTCGACGTAGCTGCCCTCAACCAGCTAGAAGAGTCTCGCAAGCAGTTACAAATTGACACTGAAAATCTACAGAGCGAACGTAACTCCACCTCCAGACAAATCGGCAAGCTTAAGGCCCAGGGCCAAGACACAACAGAGATTATGGCTGCAGTGAGTGCCTTTGGTGCTCAGCTGGATGATAAAAAAGCTCAGTTAAAAGTGGTACAAGACGACCTCAACAGCATGTTTATGGAAATGCCCAACATTCCCCATGACAGTGTGCCAGAAGGTGCCGACGAAGAAGATAACCAACAGGTGTTGGTGTGGGGCGATAAACCTCAGTTTGATTTTGCGGTTAAGGACCACGTGGATTTGGGTGAAGGGTTAGGGGGCTTAGACTTCCCCTCTGCGATCAAGGTCACCGGTGCGCGTTTTATGGTGCTCAAAGGCCAGTTAGCGCGACTACATCGCGCATTGATTCAGTACATGCTCAACAGCCACATCAATGATCACGGTTACCAAGAGGTCTACGTGCCTTATTTAGTTAATGCCGACTCATTACGTGGTACGGGACAATTACCTAAATTTGAAGAAGATCTATTTAAGGTGCCTGGCGAACGTGACCTTTACTTAATTCCGACCGCCGAAGTACCGGTCACCAATCTAGTGCGCGATCAAATTATTGACGCCAGTAAGTTACCCATGCGCTATACCTGCCATACACCATGTTTTCGTAGTGAAGCAGGTAGCCATGGCCGTGATACGCGGGGTTTGGTACGCCAGCATCAGTTTGAAAAAGTAGAAATGGTACAGATGGTCAAACCCACTGAGTCTACAGCGGCTTTAGAGGAACTTACTGGCCATGCAGAAGCGATACTCAAGAGCTTGGGTTTGGCTTACCGTAAAGTCATTTTGTGTGGTGGCGACCTCGGCTTTTCCGCCATTAAGACCTACGACCTAGAAGTATGGTTACCAGGCCAAGACAAGTACCGTGAGATTTCATCATGCTCCAATATGGGTGACTTCCAAGCACGTCGTATGCAGGCTCGCTGGCGCAATCCAGAAACAGCCAAGCCTGAATTGTTACACACCCTTAACGGCTCCGGATTGGCCGTTGGCCGTACCTTACTGGCAATACTGGAGAATTACCAACGCGAAGACGGCAGTGTGGTGGTGCCCGATGTGTTAGTACCATATATGGGCGGCGTAGAAGTACTTACAAACAGTTAGTTGGTCTTGGTAAGCCTGCAATTTTGGACGCCAACTTTGCAGGGCTATCGGGGAATAATGTCAGCAAGTGAATGCTGTTGCCTTTATCAACGCTGACTTTTTGTTTGACGATTTTTACCAATATACGCATGGCCGGAGATACGCCTGTATCCTCATAAAACGCCCTCAAGGCATGGATCACTTCCCAATGCTCGTCAGTTAGCGCCACGCCTACGCCTTGAGCCAGCCAAGCAGCGACCTCAGGATTCCAATCTCCTAAGTGCTTTAGATAGCCATCCTTATCGGTTGCCAAATTCATATTACCAACTCATAGACGAACTGTAGCGCACAGTCAAAGCGACCAACTGAGCCATATCAATGTGTGTTGCACTCATTCCGGCGCCGTCTAAACCGCGTTGTAGGGAATGCTGGTGTAACAAAAAAACGCTACGTCCCTTAAGTAAATGGTCGGTCAATCCCATGCCGCTATAAACGCCATCATCCATAAACACAAATGCGTCGTCGGCGTGACTACGTTGCTCAAGCTTTGCCAGGTTCTGAGCAGTGAGGTGAGTGGATACAACATGCAATATAGCCATAATTAAAATACCAAATGCTGGTCATATTTAGACCAGAGTTCAGACAATTGTTGGCGACATACGAGTTTAACTGGCTGCGACAGTTGATCTACCTGTAAACCTAGTTCCTGCAGCGACTCAGTTTCTACCCAGAGTTCCTCTATGTCATACATTTCTAAAGCGCTGATGATTTTACCAATATGTTTGTGAGGTGAGGGCTGTTGGCCCTTAGGTAATAACTGCAGTACACCGTCGTCAATAAACAGTAGACCAGGATTTTGCTCAAATGCAGCCAATACTAGAGCCGCATCTAAGGATTCTTTAGCAGACCGAGAGCCGTATGGTGACTGGCTCACAGTAATTAAACACGACATATATCAAGCTCCAAAACTCACTAGGCGATCACATTCAGCACTGGCTGCTGCAAGCTGACCTAAACCCACCAATTGAAAACCCTGGGCTAGATTTGCGGCCTCTAATTGATAGCGCTCACATTCTTGAGGATTAACAATACCATTGTGCAAAGCGCCGGCAATACATACCCCTAATTCTAGCTGGTATTCTTGTGCAAGTGTTTGCCACTGAAGCGTTAGGCTAGCCTCATCTTGAGGCACTACAGTAAGGCTTGAGGCAATGAGCACCGCCTGTTGGTAAAAGAATACGCGCATCACAGTATGGCCCTGTGCCAAGAGCTCTTGGGTAAACTGCAGTGCAGATAAGGATTGGCTTTGTTGGTTAGGGCCGCAGCGAACTACAATGCAGTAGGACAGGCTCGTGGGGTTGTTTGAGTGCGTGGTATTAGGCATATACAAAAACCCCGCCAAAAGGCGGGGCTCCGAATTCAGGTTGCTGAATCAAGTGACTATTAATCGTCGCCACTAAAGGCGCCTGTTAGATGTAATAACATCATAAACAAGTTGTAAATATTAAGGTACAAGCTCACGGTCATCATCACATAGTTGGTTTCACCACCATTAACCATGCGGCTTGTGTCATACAAGATAAAGCCAGAAAACACCAACACGCCCACAGCACTGATCACTAAAGATAGCGCAGGGATGGCGAAGAAGATGTTAGCGATTGAAGCCACAACGACAAGGATTAGGCCAATCATTAAAAAGCCGCCCATAAAGCTAAAGTCTTTACGGCTTGAAACGGCATAGGCTGATAGGCCCAGGAAAGTAATGCCGGTCATGGCTAGGGCAGTAGTAACAATATCGCCGCCATTGGCCATGCCTAGATAAAAGTTAACAATAGGGCCTGCGGTGTAGCCTAAGAAACCGGTAAAGAAGAATACTAAAGGAATCGACCATACTGAGTTTTGAAACTTGTTCAATGCAAATAGAGTTCCAAGTAAAACCACCAGCTGAACAATGAAGTTAACTGGAGCAGCATTTGAAGCAATGGCAATGGTCGCTGTAACGGCGCTAAAAATCAACGTCATAGACAGTAGGGCGTACGTGTTGCGTAACACCTTATTAGTGGCTAACGTAGATTCGCGTGAACTGCTGGTAAACTGAACTTGATCTTGCATAAGTACTATCCTCATTATATCAATGTCGATTATTGTAATCTAACTAGCCGGAGATGCTAGGTAATTTACGCAATAAATTGTAAATTTCTGCATTTACAACCACTTATGTGAATGCTTGTTATTATGATTGGGGTGATAACGCCGGTTTTCAAGACTGTTTTGGGTCAATATTAAGTCGGGGAGTGGCTACAAGGCTAATATCCAACTGTATTGAGTACCGTAAAGGGCGTATACTTACACTATATTCCTAACCATTGAGCAAGCCTTTAGATGCAAACAACCCATGCGCTTTTTAATATCGGCCAGGTAGTGGAACATAAACACTATGGCTTTCGAGGGGTAGTGTTTGATGTTGATTTTGAATATTCGCTCGATGAAAATTGGTACCAAGAAGCCTGCAAGGCGATGTCTAGTTTGGGCCAGCCACCTATTGAAAAAAAGCAGCCGTTTTATCACCTGTTGACCGACGGCAGTGATCACGAATCCTATGTATCGCAGCAAAACCTTTGCGCTGCTGACAATGCAGGGCCTGTGCAACACTCGGGTATTGAAGCGTTATTTACACTCGCCAACGGCCAGTATGTCCACCGTTATAGTCTGAATTAAAGGCCTAAATTAAGCGCTTAGGTGCGGTCTATTGGGTCATCAAATAGTGGTTATTTCGACCACTATTTGACTGTATTATGGCTATCTTTATAGGTATAATTCTCGCCAATTACTACACTTAATTGGGAGGTCATTATGATTGACACTTACACTATGATTTATTTGGCTTCGAGCCTTTCTGTTGTCTTCGCTTGCGTTGGACTTTCTGTCTACGGCGTTAAGCTTTTACGCCAGTTTATTGCAACGGATGCTGCAGCAGCGCTGGCTTCAAGCGCCAAATAGGCCAATCCATTGATATCTAAAGCCAGCCCATGTTTACATTGGCTGGCTTTTTTTGTGCTCGGATGTAATCACCTCTAAAACTTAATGCGTTTTACTAGTGATTTCACCAGCGTTTGCTGGTCCATAGATAGGTGTGCCATGTCGAGCATAAACCCAGCTTCATCATCACTGGCATAAAAATAAGGCACGGGCACGCCCAGTACCTTAGCTAGCTTACACAAGGTATCATAATCCGGTACATGCTTGCCGCGTTCGTATTGATTCATACGGGCGCTGGCGGACGCCATGTCGATGCCGGCTGCAATACCCAAGCTACGTTGCGAAATATTGCATTTGATGCGGGCCTGTTTTAGTCGTTCGTGAACTGGACAGCTTGAACTAGTGGGGGCGTGGTTTTGTGTGATTTCTAGCATGGCTCAAATTATACCTATCTGATTCTTGTGTGGCTATCTTAGAGTCGTATTATGCAACCATTTAACTTCGCATAATGTATATTATGTTAAATTATATAATGAGCATCGAAATCTACTATTATTTGCTACGATTTAAATTGCAATCTAACACATTGCCCGTATGCTGATGTTGCACCTCTAACACGCTTGAACTCAGCCACAAGGACCAAACCAATGCAACTTGAACAGCGGATTAACTGGCTACTGCTATTTGCCTTAGTGGCATTATGGGGAACTTCTTTTATTGCCATCAACGTTAGTTTGCGTGCATTCACGCCTGACCAAGTTGTCGTGCTGCGCTTGTCGATTGGCGCCGCAGTGCTGCTGGCGTTTATGCTCGCTAAAGGTAAACGTTTACCGTTAAATCCAGTGGCATGGTTACATTTTATGATCATGGGTTTATTAGGCAATGTATTGCCGTTTTGGTTTATTGCTAAAGGTCAGTTATTAGTCACCTCAGGCATGGCCGGCTTGCTGATGGCCATCATGCCATTAATGACGCTAATTCTGGCGCATTTCTTTATCACTGGCGAAAACCTTAACCGGAACAAGTTATTGGGTTTTATCTTGGGTATTACCGGTATTGGCCTGATCTTGGGGCCTACCATTTTAGGCTCACAAAACAGTCTTATCGGTTGTTTACTTGTGCTGTCTGCGGCTGTGCTTTACGCCACTAACACCATAGTCGCTCGTCGCTTGCCCACCTACAGTTCATCGGTGGTCAGTACGGGCGTCACCTTGTGTGCGGCGCTCATTAGCTTGATTTTATGGCCCTCTGTGCTGCAGATCGAATGGCCCCAGGTGAATCAATTGAGTCTGATCACGACCCTCTGGTTAGGGGTGTTTCCTACGGGGGTTGCGGCGGCCATATTTTTTGTACTAATACGCCGTGCTGGGCCTACATTTTTGTCGAATATAAACTACTTAATACCGGTAGTCGCCTACTTTGCTGGTGCTTTGGTATTAGGTGAAACCGTGGTTTGGCACGACATGATCGCCCTATTGGCGATACTGTTTGGTATTGGCGTTAGCCGCAGGCCTGTGTGAGGCGATCAAGATAAAAGCCTAAGGCTCGATGATACCTTGCAGCACCGCAAAGTGAACGATGCGCGCGTGATTTTCTAGCTTGAGTTTTTTCATGATGTTAGCACGATGGCTATGTATGGTTTTGTGGTTAAGGTTCATATCTTCACCGATTTCCATCGGTGTACGCCCTTCTGCTAACAGCGAGAACACTTGAAACTCGCGGGCACTTAAACAACTTAAGGCAGTATCTTGGGTGCCAGGCGTCTTCCTCATTTCCTTTACCACGCGAGTGGTAATATAAGTGCCACCTTTGTGGATCTTTCTTACGGCTTGAATCAGTTCCTGTGGCGCACAACGCTTACTTAAATAAGCTCGAGCGCCTGCTTCTAATACCCGTGTTGGAAATGGTTCCGTCTCATGCACCGTTAGCGCAATCACTTTGGCTTTTGCATTACGCTTACAGATTCGTTTGATGGCTTCCAGGCCACCAATGCCGGGCATATTGATGTCCATAATGGTTACATCTGGATTGATTTCCTGAACCATAGCATAAGCTTCTTCACCGGTGCTGGCCTCGGCAATGACAATAATGTCATCGGAGGTTTCTAACAAACGCTTAAAACCAACACGCACGATTTCATGGTCGTCGACCAGCATCACACGAATTGCGGCAGATTTAATCATAGGCGGTCACCTCCTTTTTTAGCTGCGTCCAAGCTACAGATAGATAAAGCACCATCGACCAAAGGGTCAACACTGCCGCCACGTATAACATAACTAGACCAGTCATAGACACCAACGTGCCTGGAGGTGTGGCTAATAATAATACAATTGACCCCATTTGCATTGTGGTTTTAACTTTACCAATATAAGACACGGCAACGTGTGCACTCTTGCCTGTTTCTGCCATCCACTCACGTAAGGCGGAAATCACAATCTCTCGGCTGATGATGACAATCGCTGGCAAGGTTAGCCACAATTCAGAGTAGGATTCGACTAACGCGACAAGCGCTACAGCTACGGTGATCTTGTCGGCCACTGGGTCCAAAAAAGCACCAAAGGCGGTTGCTTGATCTAGTTTTCTGGCCAAGTAGCCGTCCAACCAATCGGTGGCCGCCGCCAACGCAAATAGCCCTGCTGCCCAAACATATCTGCTTTCTGAGGGCCAATAATACGCCAGTAAAATAAACGGAATTAGCACCAAGCGAAATAAGGTGAGTAAATTTGGAATGTTTAACATAATCAACCGCTTGAGTTCTTACAACAATAAAGAAACACCATTTTAGCCTATCCTTCTTCACCCCGTAAAGAACGATATATAATGTCTGCCATTTCTACACTAATACCTTTCACTTTTGCTAACTCATCGACACTGGCCTTGGTCACATCTTGTATTCCACCAAAATGTTGTAACAAAGCTTGACGGCGCTTGGGCCCAACACCATCAATTTGTTGTAGATTTGATTGGGTGCGCTTTTTATTGCGTCGTGCGCGGTGACCGGTTATGGCGAAACGGTGACTTTCGTCGCGAATATGTTGCAATAAATGCAATGCCGAAGACTCGGACGGCAAGACGATCTCCTGCCCTGTCCAGCCATTAAATAGACGCTCAAAACCGGCCTTGCGGGTTTCGCCTTTAGCCACACCCAGTACAAATAAGTCATGCAGCTGCAATTCGGATAAAACTTTGGTGGCCTGAGTGAGCTGGCCTTTGCCACCATCAACAATAAGGATGTCTGGCATGACGCCTTGGTTCTCTTTGAGCCGTGTATAACGTCGCGTAATGGCTTGTGTCATGGCCGCATAATCATCGCCAGGGGTAATGCCCTGGATGTTAAAGGTACGGTAATCGGACTTTTTAGGGCCCCCTTGATCAAACACGACGCAGGATGCCACGGTAGCTTCGCCGCTAGAGTGGCTAATGTCAAAACACTCCAACCGCTCAGGCATTTGTGGCAAATCTAAGGCTTCCTGCAAGGCCGCAAACCGCGTCACTTGAGTCTGTTTATTAGCCACATAACTCAATAACGCTTGGTCGGCATTAGTCTGAGCTAAACGTAACCATTGGGCACGAGGTCCCCTGACCCTGCTAATGATGCGAAAGCCGTGGTCCACCTTGTCGGCGATGGCTAAGGCAATAATTTGCTGATCTTCTTGGGCATCGCTGACGACCACTTCATCGGGCACATCTCGATGGCGGCCCGATAAGTAATATTGTCCTAAAAAAGCCGTCAACATGGCCGCCGGTTCGTCTTCTAAACCGAGCTTTGGGTAAAAGTTTTTACTACCAATAACACGGCCAGTACGCACCATTAATTGGTGAATACACAAGCCAGCTTGAGTGGCAGCCGCCGCAAATATATCTAAGTTACCGCGTTTAGAAACCACATGCTGTTGTTCCTGAATTTGGCGTAAAAAACCCAACTGGTCTCTCAGTTGAGCGGCTGATTCAAATTTTAAGTGTTCTGCAGCCGTATCCATCTGCAGACTCACTTCGTCTAATAATTGTTGGTTTTTTCCTTCCAGATACAAGGTGGCGTGACGTAGGTCAGAAGCATAATCATCAGCACTTATTTCTCCGGTACAGGGGCCGCTACAACGGCCAATTTGAAACTGTAAACAAGGCCGTGTGCGGTTGGCGAAAAAGGCATCTTCGCATTGACGTATGCGAAATATACGCTGCATCAAATTAAGGCTTTCTCTAACGGCACCGGCACTGGTATAAGGACCAAAAAATCGACCCTTACGGCTTCTACCCCCTCTCACGTATTGCATTGCCGGATAGCTGTGCTGGTCGGAGATATAAATATAGGGGTAAGATTTGTCATCTCGCAAAGAAATGTTATAAGGCGGTTTCAAACGCTTGATGAGTGTATTTTCCAACAGCAAGGCTTCGCTTTCACTGTGGGTAACCGTAATCTCTATAGTGGCAACTTTGGCCACCATTAGCTGGGTTTTGGTATTGTGACTCTTGCCCCTAAAGTAGCTACTAACACGGTTTTTTAAATTAACCGCTTTGCCAACATAAAGCACAGCCGCTTGGGCGTCCAGCATGCGGTATACACCGGGGCGCAGCGGCAGCTGTTTTAGGTACTCATCAATATTGAAGTCGGCAGGTTCAGTCAACTCTTGCATCAATAGTCAGCAAGACGAGAACGTTTATTTTCGCCCATGTGAAAGTGTGTCGCCTGTTTATAGATTTCTTGTATCTGATCGTGGCTTTCTGGCGTAATACCTGCACCATGAGATAAAGACACCTCTAAATAAACGCCTATTTCTGCGTAATAGTACAACCGCGCATTAAAGGACTGAGCCCGTCTCATTTTGTTAAATGCTATCTGCGCACCATTCACAAGGATGTGATTAATATCGGTGTTCATAAATCAAACTCTAGTGAATTTTTAAAGTGTTACCTATTCTACCCCATCTTCATGGTCAATGACTGCTCATCTTTTAGTCTAAATAATTTTTATGAGCGCCCGGTTTTTGCGCTATAATAGGCTACTTTTGCAAGGCACTATTATGACCATCACATATGCAGAAGCCATCTCAGTTCACGCCGAGGCCGATCTACTTGTAAGCGGTGAAACCATCGCAGACAGCATAGCTACCATGGCCCAAGAAATTACCGACACTATGTCCAAAGACATGCCATTAGTGTTATGTGTGCTCAATGGCGGCATGATCCCCATGGCTCAACTTCTGCTTAAGCTTCAGTTCCCTCTCGAAACTGACTATTTACACGCCACCCGTTATGGTAAAAAGACCGTGGGCACCAACCTCTCTTGGTTAGCCCGACCGAGTTACGATATCACTGGCCGTACGGTGCTCGTAGTGGATGATATTTATGACGAAGGCCACACTTTAGCCGCTATTTGCGAATACTTAGAAGAAGCCGGTGCTAAAAAAGTTTATGCTGCCGCCCTACTTAATAAGGTCCATGACCGTAAGGTTGACTACGTGCCTAACTTTATCGGCCTTGATGTAGAAGATCGTTTTGTTTATGGTTTTGGTATGGATTACCAAGGTTACTTCCGGAATATGGATGGTATTTACGCGGTCAAAGACATGTAATTGTGCAACTGTTAATGCACTAAAAAAGGCAGCCGAGGCTGCCTTTTTTATGTAAGAAACTTAACTATAAACTAAAAGGTTTCAATCACTGCCTGATCAGTTAGGGATTGTTCTAACAATGCCACATCGGCCTGCCCTTGCAAACGTGCCAGTGCCGCAATGAGCGCAGCGCGCTGCTCAGCAGTTTGCTCCGCTGGGTCCGCATCTACAACCGACTGTAGTTGGATTAGGCTTATGTCGCCGTTGTAACTGGGTGCCAAACCAAATTGATGGCCCGCTTCTGGTCGGGGCAAACGGAATGCCGACTGAACCAATAAGCTATTCACTAAAGTCGAGCCGCGTGCCACCTCATCAAATTGTTGCCAGTTTAACGATTCTTGGGTAGCGATGGTTTGAATATCTGCACCTTGCTGCAATTGTTGCAGGTAATCATTCGCTTTAGTGTCTAACGCAGCGGCTGCTTTTTGACTGATTAGCTGTTTAGTAATGTCAACTTTGACGTCTTCCAAGGGTTGCTCGGCCGGTTGATTATGCTCGGCAATTCTAAGCACAACTAACTGGTCAGAGCTTAGTTCGATGACGTTAGAGTTGTTGTTATCAAGCAACACATCATCACTAAAGGCTGCACTCACCACTCGGTCGTGGTCGGCAACGCCGTTACCACCGTGACGATCAAACAAACCACTTTGCTCAACGTCGACCGCTAGGGCATCAGCCACTTCTAACAAATCGGGTGAAGAAAAGGCAATGTCGGCCATGATCTCACTAGCGGCCACAAACAAGCTTTCAGCTCCGGCTTGTTTAAGAGCTAAAATAAGGCTGGGCTTTTGTTCTTCAAAGCTAGGTTGTAGGGCCGTATCTGCTGCGTGAGCATATACAATTTGCACACCAAATCCAGTTTCTACAGGTCCACTGTAGGTACCTAACTGCAGGTCAAACAAGGCACTATCAAAAGTGTCTCCAAACTCACCTTTGGCCAATAAGCCAATATAGCCACCTTCTGCCGCTGTACTATCGTCTTGCGAATGAAGCTTGGCTACATCGGCAAAACTTTGGCCTTGTTGCAATAATTGATATGCCGTTTCGGCCAAGGCCATGGCTTGCGTAATGTCTTGAGACTCGTTAACTACAAACAGAATGTGTGAGGCTTCAATTTCTGATCGGTTCAGAACCTGGTCTAATGAGTCCTGATAGGCCGATTCTAGGTCCGCTTCACTCACAGTCACCTGATCGTAAAAATCACTCTTATTCAAAGTGACATAACTCACACGAACCTGTTCAGGGGTTTTGAACTGTTGCTTATTGGCTTGGTAAAAATCGCTAATTTCTTGTGCGTCAATTGTCACTTTGAGCATCTCAATGGCAAGTGGCAAGGTTAATACCGCGATGTTACGCGTTTGACCATCCAGTTGCGCCACTAAGTTAGCATTAGACTCAATAGTGAAGGCACTACCAGATACGGCCTGTTGTACTTGACCAATTAAATTGCCACGCTTTAACTGTTGGCGGTAAGTGGTGGGGGTTAATCCAAAATTACGTAACAGTGATTCAAATAATTCACGGTCAAAATTACCATCAACTTGGAAATCTTTAGATTGCAAAATCATTTGGTCAACACTGGCATCAGACAACTCGAGGTCATTGTTTTGCGTGTATTGAAGTAAGATTTTCTGAGCAATAAGTTGTTGTAACGCCGCCGCTTGGATCGCTTGTTGATCGAGTGTTACGGGGTCGATGTCTGGGTTGCTTGCAAGAATCTGACGTCGCTGGAGTTCAGATGTTTGCAACAGTTCTTGAATGGAAATTTCTTCACCATTAACTTCAGCTGGCGCTGAAGCATCTGAAGAAAAATCAAATAGGGCTTCAGCACCCCAAATGACAAAGGTAAAGGCGATAAGGCTCACCAATATCCTGGA
>CBDUDU010000011.1:0-41196 GCA_965366045.1 uncultured Oceanospirillaceae bacterium | reverse complement strand
AAAAGTACCGATTCAGTGCTTAAGTGCACCATAGATGCAATAGAAGGTATTTTTTCCTCAACAGCGATTCTGTAATCTGCTCTAAGCTGGCTATTTGCATAAAGGCCAATGGCACTGGACAGTATGGTGAATGCACACAATAATCCGAATGCAAACAACAAGCTTGATTTGATACTTCTATTCTTAAAAAAAGGCATAGTCTTCAGTGAAGAGGATAAGCCGAGTGCAGGTTATCCTCTTCGTTTCCTATTACAGATATGGGCTGAGTTGCATCGAGCTAACCAACCCTTAAATACCTAGCTTATCATTATCATTGGTAAGCCTGTAACAATTGATGGGAAGATAGTGATAAGCACAACTGCCAGCAATATTAACAAAAAGAACGGCAAGGCTGCTTTTGCAACATACAAGATATTCTTCCCAGTGAGCGACTGAACCACAAACAAATTGAATCCAACTGGCGGCGTTATTTGGGACATTTCTACCACTAGCACAATATAGATACCAAACCATAGTAGATCAATTCCAGCTTGTTGAACCATAGGCAATACGATACTAGTTGTGAGTACAACTACTGAAATGCCGTCCAAAAAACACCCTAGCACAACAAATAATAAGGTCAGATAAACTAACAGCATATATGGAGAAAGCTGTAACTCTCCGATCGCAGTTGCTAACGCTCTTGGGATTCCTAAAAAGCCCATACTTATAGTTAAAAAAGCCGCTCCAGCTAGGATAAGAGAGATCATGCATGATGTTCGCACAGCCCCCATTAGGCTTTCCTTAAAGCTATCAGTTGACAATGCGCCGGTAACATAGGCTAAGAATAGAGCTCCCACCACACCAAATGCTGCAGCCTCTGTGGGAGTGGTTAAACCTGTGTAAATGGAGCCTAATACAAATATAATTAGACCGACTACAGGTAAAAGTTCCTTAATTGATTTGATTTTTTCTACCAATGAATACGTCTGAGCTTCTTTGTTCCCGCCTTTGGCATATACCATAGACCAGAGGATGGTATATGCCATAAACAAAGTTACCAAGAGCAAACCTGGTACTGCTCCAGCAATGAACAATCTTGAAATAGACACTTCAGCGGCCACACCGTATACAATTAAGATAATCGATGGTGGAATTAATAGCCCTAGGGTCCCTGAACCAGCTAAAGTCCCTATAGCCATGGACTCACTGTAGCCCCTTTTTTTCAACTCAGGCAGAGTCATTTTACCAATGGTTGCAGCAGTGGCAGCAGAAGAGCCTGATACAGCAGCAAAGACGCCGCAGCTTAATATATTAACGTGTAATAACTGACCTGGAATACGCCCCAACCAAGGAGTCAGGCCTTCAAAAAGCGCCTTTGACAGTTTGGTTTTAAATAAGATTTCCCCCATCCATATAAACAAGGGTAACGCAGTCAAAGCCCAGCTAGAGCTCGTCCCCCATGTAGTTGTCGCGAAAATTAACCCTGATGAACCTAGACCCATTAGGGTCATCCCTAATAACCCCACAGCCATTAGTGTTAGCGCCACCCAAACCCCCGCAGAAAGTAATGCGAGTAGAGATGCTGTTAATATGATTGAAATCGTAATAGTGTCCACTAGAGTTCCTCCAAAGATAACTCTTCTTCATGTTGCTGATAAGTAGGACGGTTGCCAATGGAAACACTAGCTAGTTCATCAATGATGGCAAGAGTAAACAAACTACATCCTATAGAAACAGGCAGCTGAGGAATCCATAATGGAACGGGGATATAACCAACGGATAGTTCTTCGAAAACGTAACTTTCATAAACCATGTTCCACAGATACCAAGACATAAATATGGCTAATAGAGCCGCAATTATCAAAACGAAAAATTCTTGTACCTTTCTGTAACGAGCGGGAAGTCGCTGTATAACAAGGCTAACCCGTATATGCCCGCCTGCTTTAAAGGTGTAAGCCAGCCCCAAGAAGCTTGATGCAGCTAACATAAAGCCCGAGAAGTCATCTGTTGAGGGTATTACTATGCCAAACCATCTACCTACAATTTGGGCCATAATAATCAAAGTTATGCCAAGAATTAGAGCGCCCGCAAAGGCACCCGATAAAGTGTAGATACGATCTAAAATTGAACGCATATAAAAAGTGCTCCAAAACTTTCAGATAGTGGCTGGCCTAAAAGCTATTAAGGCCAGCCTAAAGAGGTAGAATTACTTTTTATATTGGGTTAATACTGCAGTGCCGCGCTGGCCTGACTCTTGAACCCATTCTTCAGCCATTGTGGAACCGATATTTTCCAAAGCAGCAGTTAGCTCTTTACTTGGCTTAGAAACAGCCATGCCATTTTCAGCTAACATGTCCGTCTTTATGCTAGTTTCCTTGGCAGCCATATCCCAACCACGAGTTTCTGCAACAGTAGCTGCTTCAAGAACGGATTTCTGGGTACTGTCAGATAGACGGTTAAACGCTTTAGAATTTACGAAAACCATATTTTTAGGAATCCATGCTTGAACATCTGTGTAGTGATTAACAAAATCCCATGCTTGACTGCTTACTCCTGTAGATGGAGATGTAACCATGGCATTGATAATGCCAGTACCAAATGCCTGAGGAATCTCTGGTGTTTGCACAGTTGTTGGTGTGGACTTTAACAATACCGATAAACGTGAGGTAGAAGGTGAATATGCACGCATTTTCAAGCCTTCCAAATCAGAAATGCCGTTCACTGCATCTTTTGTGTAGAGGCCTTGAGGTGGCCACGGTACTGCATACAACAACTTCAAGCCATTTTCTGCCATAGATTTTTGAATCTCTTCTCGAGAAGCGTCCCATAGAGCTTTTGCTTGAGAGAAGTTTGATGCTAGGAAAGGAATATTATCTAATTTAAACATTGGGTCATCATTACCCAGTATACCCATGAACATTTCACCAATGTTCACTTGACCTGTTTTAACCGCTCTATGAATTTCTGGGTGTTTAAACAAGGAGCTACCAGAATGTACAACAATATTTAGCTCGCCATTCGTCGTCGCATTTACGTCTTCAGCAAAAGCCAGAACATTTTTCGTATGATGGACACCGTCACTATATGGTGTTGGCATATTCCAAGTCGCACCTGCAAGACAAAGAGATGAAGTTGATAAAGCCACCGCTGCTACTGAACTAACCAACGCAGTTTTAGATAATTTCTTAAAGAGAGTCATTTTCTCGATCCTATATTATTTATTTTGTGTGTCCGGCACTAACGCCAGACTAGTCTAATTGCAATTTTGGTGCCAGATTAAAAACAGCATATAACTTGTTGAAATTATTAAAAACATTAAATTTCACATAATGTTTTATGAGCCATTTTTGACTCTTGAACCTAGCGATTATTACAAAAATGACTCATATCCATGAGTGTGTAAAGAGCAGAAGGCCCAGTCTAAAGACGTAACTAAATAATTGAATCTTCAAAACAATAGTAGTACTTAGTAGGTGTAACGTGAAAAAAGATACGCCTCCTTATAAGATAAGGATTAAGTTTTAGGTACACGCTTGGGTAACCTATACACCAAACTATCGAGGTTAGGCATAGACCAAATCAATACACTTGAACGGATGAAAGGCAAAGGCCAACAAAAAATAATTGTTGAAAAGGTGAACATTGAGGCTGGGGGCCAGGCGGCCATTGGCGTGTATGAACAGGGGGGTGTTAATGCTAAAAAAGGACTATAAAGCCCATGTAGCGGCCAATCGGTTTGACCTAAACACATTACCCGTTTGCGGGGCTAGAACGCGCTCAGGCGGCTTGTGTAAGCATAAGGGCAACCTTCGTAATGGTCGGTGTAAGCGCCACGGAGGAGCCTCTACAGGGGCGACGAACCAGGCCTTTGGAAGGGATCACCACCGCTATGTTCATGGGCTAAGAACTAAAGAAGTGATCGCAATGCGTAAGCTGGTAGCAGAGATGAGTAAATCACTTAGAGGCGTAATGCCGAAGAGCTATAGCTAAGCAGCCTTAACAATTCGGGTAGCCACTTTCTAAGCAGCGGCTAGGCATTCCTCGTGCGTCCGATGTGTCGGTGGGCATGTTTTTTTGAGCCTAGCCGAATAACAACATACAGCCAAAAAGTTTGTTAAGACTGCCATGATCGACCAAGTGTGGTGGGTAAATAGTGTCGTTTCCCGCACTATTTAGGTGCTGTGTTAATTGGATTAAATCGGCAATAACTTGCAGGCATAGTTGCCTGTAACTTAATTCTCCCTTGCTTAAATAACGAGTGTAGCTGTATTGAGCATGCGGCGATTGCTGCAGTGACGTTGTTGGTAGGTGTTCTATAGAAGTCGCGGGTATCGTGAATAGATCATTTGAATGAGGGTGAACTGTGAGTTGCCAGTCCCCGTGTTGATGTTTTGTGTTGGTGAGTTGCTGCCGGAGGTAGCTGGCGAATAACCTATCGTGGCTGGACGCTGCCAGTGAAAGGTTAACTTGAATTGCATCAGATGTAACGGGGACCGCACTTTGTTGGACCGTAATTGATAGGCCGAAGTATACGCCAGATGCGGTCTCTTTATACATTGTTGGTGGTGAGTTATAGCTTCCTAAGGGACTATAGTTGCAGTAGTTCATGACCCAAAACCAAAAAACTGCGCTATCCATTGGCCCACAACGGCGCCTTGGTGAGGGGTGTTTAGCGAGTCTATGGACTGTTGATAGATGCTGCCAATTCTGTCTTGTCGGCGCTCTATTAAGTCTTGGCACAATTCAGCCGTAAACTCGGGGTGCTGTTGAATGGCGAATAGCCGATGCGCTTGGTAAAAGCCTGAAATCGGGCAGAAGTCGCTGCTTAAAAACACGTCGCAATGAGGTGGCAGTTGGGTCACTTGGTCTTGGTGCATGGCCAACAAGTCGAGTTGTGCTGGCTGTGGCTGCATCCACTTGGGTAGTTGGGTAGTTTGTAATTGGTTTATACCCACCCCCCAGCCGCCAATAAAGCGTTCTACTTCTCCCCCGAGCGCATGGGCAATGGCTTGATGCCCATAGCAAATGCCCGCCAGTGGAACTTTGTTAGCATGCACACTGCGAATGAAATCAAATAACTGATATTGCCATGGAAGATCCTCAAACACTGAATACTTGCCGCCTGTGATGAGGTAGCCATCAAACAGACTGGTATCGGTGGGTAGTGCATCTTCAACGCAGTTAATTACCTGCCACCGAGTCTCAGGCATGAATGGTCCGAGCAAATTTTGAAAGCGCACCGGCGAAGGCTGGTGTTTAGAGGTCACAGCTGGGTTGGCAAAACCAATGTGTAAAATACAGATATTCATGAGGGATCTAACCAAATTAACGTTAGGCTCACTTTAAGAGTAATTAATTAACTCGACAATCCTATAAGCTTAGCCTAAATCTTCATAATATTAACTTATATGGACATGGCTAAATCAAGCGTCTCTGCAATGGGTGTGATCACGCATTTAAGGCTGTCTAAAATGAGTTGTTCTGTAGGTGTGCCCTCTAACCAGGGTGGCATGGATAAGTAAAAATGGGTTTCGTGGTCAAATTCTTCAATCGGTCGCCAAGTGATTTGGTTGTTATGTTGACATACGAGGTGGGCGATCAAAACGTTGTTGATGGATAGGGCATCAAGCTGCGCGAGCATTGCCATGGAAAGAGTGGCAAACGGGGATTCCAGTAGTTTACGGTATTGCACACGGTGGTTATGGAAGAGCTTTCTGTGTTGATCGTAGGAGCTGTCGGTACGCGAGGTCATCATCATTTTTTGGTTTTTTAGATCTCGTATTGACAGCTTTTCTTTTGTTGCCAAGGTATGTGTTCTAGGTAAAACACATACTTCTCGAGCGCTAATGAGCTTTTTACTGACGATGTTAGAGTGGCTCAGTGCTTTGGTAGAAAGGGAAAAGTCGACATTGCCGTCCATAATGGACTTGCCCATGTTGGCAACAGGTAATGAGTTAACGTAAAAAGAAATGCTAGGTTTGCTCTGGTGCAGATGGGCCAGTATTTTTGGCAATAGCTCGTTAGTAATCGACATATTGGCCGAAAAACGCACGGTGCTCATGGTGCTGGTGCGGCCAAAGTTTAGTTGCATTTGGATTTTATCTAACTGCATCAACAGGTCATCAACGTCATCACGCAGGCTTTCTGCTCTAGCCGTGGGGTAGATGACGCCATTGCGTCGCACGAACAAAGGCACCCCCACAGAGTCTTCTAATTTTTTTATGAGTTGGCTTACGGCCGGTTGCGATACACCAAGGTGTTTTGCTGCTGCCGAGATGCTGCCGCAGGAAATGACCGAAGAAAAAGCTTCGATGTATTTAAAACGGTTAATTTTTTGGGTTTGGCTCATGGTTGTGCATCCTACATGGGCTTTGAATTCCCAAATACTATATAACTAAAACTTATAGATTGTTAGCCCTACTTAATAACGTTGTGCCCGTTTATCTTCCACTTTAATCTGTCTTCAGTTTCACCAATTATTCACTCACAGATGAGTAGGCGACAGACACATGAGTTACATACAAGTGAATGGCCAACCCCAGGCGAGCATTAAAGTAGAAACCGGCGCACGCTCAGGTGAGCATTTGATTACGCCGTTATTATTGAGCTTTCCCCATAGTGGTGAGGTTTACCCTGATGATTTTGGGCCTAACCCCTCGCTACCTTTTGAAGTGCTCGATTTTCCAAACGACAAGTATGTTGATGAACTTTACCACGCGCGTAACGGTTTGGGTTTGGCCTCGGTACACGCCTTGTTTCCTCGGGCCTATATTGACGTTAATCGTCACCAACACGATATTGATGCAGCTATGCTGGAGGATAGTGATAACTGGTATGGCCGCATGCAGCCAACCGGGCTGAAATCTGGCACCACTTTGTTTTGGTCGCGCACCAAAGAAATCCACAATATTTATGATCGGCTATTAAGTAATCAAGAATTGAAACAGCGCTTGGCCCATTGTTTTGTACCTTACCATCAATCCATCACCTCTCAAATTGAGCAAATGCGCCAACAACACGGCTGTGCGTTTGTGTTGGACTGCCACTCCATGACCCAAAAGGATGCCCAAGCTCGCGGTGGCAAACAACGTCCTCAAATTGATATTGGCGATCGCCGCGGCGAAGCCTGTAGTCCGGCCTACACCGAAGCAGTGGCAGACGCCTTTAGCGACCAAGGTTACGATGTCACCGTTAATGGCCGCTTTGTTGGTGGGGAAATGATTGTGCGCTATGGCTGGCCAGAAATTAACCAGCATATATTGCAGGTAGAAATTCGGCGTGATCTTTATCTAGATGAAGACACCCGCGCCAAAACAGGACGTTTTGGTCAAATGCAAAAAGATTGTAGTGCAGCCTTAGGCCAAATTGCAGCTTTTGTAGATCAACAAAAGAAGTAAAACAATAACCAGGAGTATTTTATGCAAATTAATTATTTTAAATTGGCTACCGCGGTAGGAGTTTGCTCCGCGTTATTGGCCTCTAGTGCAGGTGCTGATACCTTGCGCATGGCTTATTCGGCCGCGCCTTCTACGGCAGACCCGTTCAAGAGTAGTGCCTCACCTACCGCATCACTTAACGAGCACATTTACGAAGCGTTAGTGTCTCGTACAGATCAGCCATTGTTGGCTACGTCCTACGAATGGAAAGACAATACCACGTTGTTATTCCATTTGCGTGAGGGTGTAACCTTCCACAACGGCGCAGCGTTTACAGCGCAAGACGTGGTGTATAGCGCCTGCCGCATGATGTACCGTGTAGACGGTAAAAAGAACATGCTTACTAGTGCCATGAGCCCATTAACCGATGTTAAAGTGATTGATGATCACACCGTTGCTTTTACTACACTGAAAGCCTACCCAGTGTTGCCAGAAAAGCTCAAGTCGCTCTCTATTTTGTCTGCTAGTCAGGCCGATTTTACGGCGCCGTTACAATACGACAACACCGGTGATTGTGGCATTACTCGTTACCCAACGCGTGCCCAGTTTGAATCTGGAGAAATGGCCAATGGCACGGGCAAATACACCCTTGAAAGTTTCGCCAACACAGGCGATGCTGACCTAGTACGCAACCCTAATCACTGGAGCGATGGCGGCAATTGGGATCGCGTTGAAATTCGTTCGGTGAAGAACTCTGGCGCGCGAATGGCAGGCTTATTAGCAGGTGATTTTAACCTTGTTGAAAACCCCACCATGGAAGATTTAGAAAGCCTAAAAGACAACGACGCTTACAGTTCAACCAGCACACCATCGTGGCGCACTATCTTCCTCATCCTAGATGTAGGCAGTGAGCAAGCCCCTGGTGTTACCGCTGCAGACGGCAGCAACCCATTAGCCGACTTGCGCGTACGTAAAGCATTATCTTTAGCGGTTAACCGCGAAGCCATTGTTGAGCGTTTGATGGGAGGTATGGCCACCGTGGCGTCACAGTTCTCGCCAAGCTATCGTGAAGGTGCAGACCCAACCATGCCAGATTTAACCTACGATCCAGAACAAGCCAAAGCCTTGCTGGCCGAAGCAGGTTATGCCACTGGCATCAAAATGGAGCTTAATGTACCTAATGACCGTTACATTAACGGCACCCGTGTGGCCCAAGCCATTGCCCAGTACTTTACCCGTGTGGGTATTGAGGTGAGCTTAAAAGCAGAGCCATGGAGTGTGTTTAAGAAAGGCCGTAAGAACCGTGATTTTGGCGTGTTTATGTACGGCTGGGGACACCCTCAAGGTGCGGCACAAATGATCTCCTATGCCTTTGCTTCGCGCAATAAAGACCTTAACTTAGGTGTAAGTAACTACTCCAACTACCACAACACAGACTTTGATGCGGCTATGGAGAAATGGGCCGTAGAAACTGACAAGCAGGCCTCTCATGGGTATTTGCAGGCAGCTATGCAGGTGGCAGTGGATGAGTTGCCGGGCATTCCGCTGTACTATCAGCACAGTATTTGGGCCCACGACAGCAACCTAACCGTTGTTGGCCGTCCAGATGAGCGCACCTTTGCCGATATGGTAAGCCCTAAATAACGTTACTTAGGTTTAGTAACGTAGGTGCAGTTAACCGCCAGTATTACGTGTAATATTGGCGGTATTTTTTTTAGGAGTGTGGCTGGTGTTAATTTATATTGCAAAGCGTATGTGGCAAAGCCTGATATTGGCTTTTATTATGTCACTCATCGTTTTCATGGGTATGTTTGTTGTTGGTGACCCGGTTGAAATGCTGGCCGACGAAGACTTTACCGAACAAGATAAAATTGATCTGGCTATTGAGTTAGGCTTAGATAAGCCCCTTTATGAGCAATATTTCACCTTTGCTGGCAACATATTACAGGGTGATTTTGGCGTTTCTTATGTACATAATCGCCCAGTATTAGAACTGATTATAGAGCGTTTGCCGGCCACCTTAGAAATTGCCTTGTTAGCCATGTTTATAGGTTTGAGTATTGGTATTCCTATGGGCATTTACTCTGGTATTAAAAGTAGTAGCAAACCTTCACGGCTGATTAGTTTTTTAACCACCGTGGGTTATTCCATTCCCAATTTTTGGCAAGCACTGTTACTGATCTTAGTATTTGCCGTGTTTTTAAAGTGGTTGCCGGCGTCCGGACGCGGCGACACTAACCCCTTATTTGGTATCGAGTGGTCACTATTATCTATCGATGGCCTTCGACACATGGCCTTGCCGGCCATAAACCTTGCGATATACAAAATTTGTATGCAAACACGACTGGCTAAGTCGGGCACTCAAGAAGTGTTATATCAAGAGTATATGACCTTTGCACGAGCCAAAGGCATTAGCAAGCAACGTATTATTCGCCGTCACTTGTTACGTAATATTTTAATTCCCATCGTTACGATTACAGGCTTAGAAGTTGGTGGGCTCATCGCGTTTTCAACAGTCACAGAAACCGTGTTCGCATGGCCTGGCATTGGCAAACTGTTGCTCGATTCTATTCACATGGTAGACCGCCCCGTAGTGGTGGCCTATCTCATACTCATCACTTTGATGTTTGTGTTTATTAACTTTGTGGTGGATGTGCTCTATGCCATCTTAGACCCACGTATTCGTTATCAAAAGTGATGCCTATGTCTACTATTAAACGCATGTCTAATATCTTGTGGCATCAGTATAAGACCATATTTGCACACTACCCATTGGCTCTAATGGGGCTGGTGGGTGTAGGGCTATTTATTTTGGTGGCATTGCTAGCGCCTTGGATTGCGCCGCAAAACCCATACGACTTAATGACCTTAGACATTATGGACGGTTTGTTGCCGCCCATGTCTAAATTAGGCACCGGCACCACCGCATGGCTTGGCACCGACGCCGTAGGTAGGGATATTTTGTCAACGGTAATGTACGGCCTAAGAATCAGCCTATTTGTGGCTTTTTCGGCGGTTATTGTAGGCACTATATTGGGTGTGCTGCTAGGTTTGTTAGCCGCTTTAAAAGGTGGCTGGGTAGAAACCATTATCATGCGCGCCGTAGACTTAAAGGTGAGTTTTCCGGGCATTTTGCTGGCGCTGATGTTGTTGGCCATATTTGGTACGGGTGTCGATAAGGTGATCTATGCCTTGATCATTGGTACTTGGGCCAGCAAGGCTCGTTTAACTCGGTCTTCGGCTTTGTCAGAGATGCAAAAAGAGTACATCGACGCGGCACGCTTGGCAGGTTTAGCCAATTGGCGCATCATGTTAAGGTTTTTGCTGCCTAATAGTATTGCGCCGGTTTTGGTAATGTTGCCTATGAGCTTATCCGGTGCCATAGGTGCCGAAGCCACTTTGTCTTTTTTAGGCGTTGGTGTGCCCATTACCGAACCTTCCCTTGGTTTACTAATTGCTAACGGCAACGATTATTTATTGTCTGGTAAGTGGTGGATCAGCATTGTACCGGGCCTTGTATTGGTGACATTGGTGCTGTGTATTAATGTTGTGGCAGACCGTATCCGTGAACACAATAATCCATTTTTGCAGCCTAGGGGTTAATGATGAATTCTTCAACCTTATTAGAAATTAACAACCTTAGTGTTAGCTACCCTCTCGCTAAACAAGAGGATGGGGATGACGCGGTTGATTTTTTTGCCCTAAAAAACATATCCATCACCGTTAATGCTGGACAAATTGTTGGCGTGGTGGGCGAAAGCGGCGCGGGCAAGTCTACTATTGGTAAGGCTATCTTGGGGCTGCTCGACCCACGAGCTGTGGTTAACTCTGGCCAAATTTTGATGCAAAATAAAGACTTATTAGCATCTACTGAAAGTGCATTAGAAACCTTGCGCGGCCGCCAAATTGGATACATCTATCAAAACCCAATGACTGCCCTCAATCCGGTACTAACGATTGGCGAGCAAGTGATAGAAGCCATTGAGGCCAATACCGATATGGCCGGTGCTAAAGCCAAAGCCTACGCCATTAAGTTACTGCAACAAGCCGACGTGTCAATGGCGGAAGATCGGCTCAGTAAGTACCCTCACCAGCTATCAGGCGGGCTTTGTCAGCGTATTGTATTTGCCATTGCCATTGCGGCCAAACCACAACTCATTATTGCCGATGAGCCAACTACTGCGTTGGATGTTACGGTGCAAAAGTCTGTTCTAGAAACCTTACTTAAGCTCAGCCGACGCAATAACGTTGCTGTTATCCTCATTACCCACGACATGGGTGTGGTAGCAGAAATGTGCGAATACCTTTATGTTTTACGCCATGGCCAACATGTTGAACAGGCTCCAACAGCGACACTGATTAATCATCCAAAGCATGCCTATAGCCAGGCTTTGATGGCGTCGGTGCCACGTATTGAAAAGCGTATTGAACGATTTGTTTTACCCCAAGCTGAGCAAGCAACCATTGCAAATGCAGCGTTGGAGTACTTGCTAGATAAGCAAGTTGATACAGACGTGGCTGAGGTGCCGGTACTGGAGGTAAAGCGGCTAGCCAAAATATTCACAACCCCGGCAAGTTTGTTTAAACCAAAGCAAGACTTTTGCGCCGTTAAAGATGTAAGTTTTCAAGTTCACAAAGGCGAAACAGTGGGTATCGTGGGGGAGTCTGGTTCTGGCAAATCTACCATCGGCCGTCTCATTTTAGGGTTGCATGAAATCACGGAAGGGCAGGTGATTTACCGTGGACAAAACCTTGCAACGCTTACAGATCCTAAGGACAGACGAGACTTATGTTTGTCCATGCAATGTATTTTTCAAGACCCATACTCGTCACTCAATCCGCGCATGACTGCCGGTGAAAATATTACCTATGGGCTCAAAGTACATGGGCTGATTGGCGCACATCAAGCCAAACGCCTCGCCCAAGATTTAATGCAGTTGGTGGGTTTGCAGCCGCTAGATTCCGATAAAATGCCTAATGCCTTTTCCGGCGGAGAACGGCAACGAATTGGTATTGCGCGTGCTTTAGGGTACAAGCCAGATTTCATCTTCTGCGATGAGCCGACCTCGGCTTTAGATGTATCTGTACAGGCTGAATTGCTTAACTTATTGAAAGATTTGCAGCAACAGCTTGATCTTACCCTTTTGTTTGTAAGTCATGATTTGGCTGTGATTCGTCAAATGTGTGATAGGGTTATCGTCATGAAAGATGGCGAGGCATTGGAACAAGGTGATAACGATGCCATCTTTGAACAGCCTCAACACCCGTATACAAAACAGCTATTAAGTTCCATGCCGCGCCTTACCCAATTACAGTGATAAGCAAGCACATTATGATGCTTAGGACGACTAAACTCTGAGGTCACCATGATAAAACCTCAATATAAGTAGACGGATTGCGTTTTTGGTACACAAGTTGGTACATAGCACACTCAGTTAAAACACACAACACACTAAATACAAGACATACAGAGTAAGACACGCCGTCTCTCTGGGACGCCATTCAGCCCTTATTGTGGAGATATTCCAGTAATTCTACCCCACGTTTTAGCGTCGCTAGACATACGCCAAAATAGGTGGGTTTAAGCGTTCAGAGCTAATCGTTTGACTTTACAAAAAACAGCACAGCAAAAGCTCCCATAATAACCGGAGAACTGTAGTTTTGAGCGGTGGCGAGCATTACGCTATCCGCAAGGAAGTATACGTTAAGCAACGCAAAAGCTGCCCAAACATATGCCGCAACACGACCAAACTTCGCCATATTTTCGGTAGCCCACATAGTGACTGTCCAATTAAAAATAGCTACGGTTAACGCGGTCAAAGCGGTAATCTGCATCTGTGCCTTTAACGGTGTGGTTAGATCAACTCCCAGTGTATCGCTAGCTACCATTGATGGAACAAACGCCATCATCAACACCCAGATACCTATGTAACCTGCACTTAAACGAAATATTAAAGATAAACTCACTGTTACTCTCCTTATAAAATCATTGGCTCAGCCCTAAGGTGGCCAACTTTAGAAGCCCAACTAGCCCCATGCCATTTGAGCTTCAGCTCACAGAATCCTAAGTTAACGGTCGCCGATTAATAGCAATTACTCTAAGAATTGATCAGACCTCAGAGTGCTGATCGAAGCGCCTGAAAATGGGCTAGCCAAAAGAAATCGTAACCTCGACCTGTTAGCCAACAGTTTGTATGTAACTTTAGAATATCGCCATCAGCTGCACCGCAGCAACCACCACGAAGATTAGCGCAAAAACAAACTTGAGAACCGATAATGGGACCGCTGTCATTCCTGCGCCATAATTCGTTGCTCTCATACTGTCATCCATATCACTCACCAAGTATTCCATATTGGTTAGCAATCTAATGATGCCAAATGCACCCAGTAGACACGGCCCAATTACAGATGCAGCAACTACACTTTCTTTACCTGTAATATCAGCTAAAACGATTACCATCATAGTTGATAGTTGTGAGATTGTTACAAGCACTATACCAATCATAAAGTAGTAAAATGTACTTGTTTGTATTGAGGCTCTCAGATTTTGATCCATAGTTATTTTCCTTACCCCTTTAGGGCTATTATTAGTGTATAAACCAGTTTTACTGTTGTCTCCAACAACCCAAGCTTACAGAAAGAATACTAAGAATTGTTCTGATCTTTAATCTTGATCACAACCAAGCCTTTGGAAAGAGTCACCACCGCTATATCGAGGAGAGCCCATGGTTATTAGACAATATGATTAATTTGATGATCCAAGAACACGGATTGGATGTCAGCAATCCACTGATGAATACTTATATGCCTGACGATTTAGAGAAAACCCTTCCCTTCTAGCGAATTTCTTCAATGCTATACTTCTTACTTTTGATCAACGGCATAATGAGGGCATAACCTTGCATCTGTAGTTGCACTAGGTCTGTTGGCGCTGAGGGCACTAAAGAAACAAAGTCATAAATGTCATCGGGCTGGTAGTTATAGTCATGGGCGGCTAGGCTACAAGCACGAAATTGCACACCTAGTGCATGGTAGTATTTCATGCGTTCTACGGATTCTTGGTATTTTTCGTAATTGTGTTTTGCTAAGGTAACAATTTCGGTGCCGTGGATCATAACCACCACATCCATCATTTCTGGGGCCATGTTGTAAGGTTCGTCTAACAGCGGACTAATGGTCGAACGCACCCAGTAGAGTGCTGAGGCAATGTGCTGAGGATCTTCAAAATAGAAGTCGAATACAACTTTTGGCTCTTCATATTCTGGGGTAATGACTTGGGCCGCGTGACTAAAACTGGGGTGGGCCATAAGGCTTATAATTAAGACCCAAGATTTGTATAGGTTAGGCATGATTATGATCTCGCTTTCTTTGATGCGAGTTATCAGCATACTCTTACTTGCACAAATTTAACAATTCCTAGATTTAATGGCTCACGCCAAGTGCTTACGACATATGCTGACCACCATTAATGGAAAGGTCAAATCCGGTGACATAACCACTGTCAGCACCGGTCAAATAAGCTACCGCCTTGCCAATTTCTTCAGGCTCTCCTAAGCGCCCTACTGGAATGCCTGCGGCAATTTTTGTCACCATAGGCGTCATTACATAATCAGGTGACATGGTGTTCACTGTTACTCTTTTAGCCGCAACTTCTTGGGCTAATGCTTTTGTAAAGCCATGGATACCAGCTTTTGCAGCAGAATAGTTTGATTGACCAAACTGGCCTTTTTGGGCGTTTATAAACGATATATTTACAATCCGCCCGCTAACTCGGGGCTATGCTCAACACCCGAAGTGCAAGCGTCATTTTTAATCACTGGCCGGTACGTCTTCCATCATCTACCAGGGCGTGAAGACTATAGCGTACCCTTAGCAACTGACTAAGAGTATCTTGTGTAAGCCTATACTGCCTTTCAAGATAATAGATCCCTAAGGCTGTTCACTAGCGCTCTAGACGCACTACTTTCAAGTCGGTGAGAACCAGAATCAACCACCAGATGGCCCGCCACAAACACGTCTTTCACTGGATTGTGGTTAATACCAAAAGTCCAGCGGTTGATGAGTTGATCAGGCTTGGCAGTGGCTAACAGAGGGTGGCTAGTATCTAGGGTGATAAAGTCAGCGCGAGCACCCACGTGTAAACCTGAATTTACATTACAGGCCGCATTGCCACCAGTGGCACTAGCTTGGTAGATGAAGTCGCCTACACTAGGTTGTGCGCCACTATAAACACGGTTACGTTGCTGGTCTCGCAAACGTTGGCCGTATTCTAACAAACGCAGTTCTTCAGCTACCGAGATACACACGTGGCTGTCGGAACCAATGCCCAAGCGGCCACCTTGAGCGACTAGGTCAGTAATAGGGAAGATGCCATCGCCTAGGTTGGCCTCGGTACTGGGGCATAAGCCCACCACAGCTTGACTTTTGGCAATGGTCTGGACTTCCTGCTCATTAACATGGGTGGCGTGTATCAAACACCATCGAGCATCAAAACCCACTTCATTGGCTAGCCACTCTACTGGGCGCTGTCCACTCCAAGCCACACAATCATTCACTTCCTTCATCTGCTCGGCTATATGGATGTGTACCGGCCAATCTTGCGGCAAGCTAGTTAATGCAGTTTCAATTTGTGCTTTTGTTACGGCCCGCAATGAATGGAAGCACAATCCCTGATTGTGGGTAAGGTTATTCATATTTTGCCCCAGCTGCTCTTGCAGAAGCAGGTACGCATCTAGATCGTGAATAAAACGAGCCTGACCTGAGTTAGGGGCTTGGCCACCAAAACCTGAATGGCTATATAGCACGGGCAACAACGTTTGGCCAATACCCGCTTCGACTGCCGCTTGGCGCACTTGCAAGGCCATTTCTGCTGGGTTGTCGTAGGCTTGGCCACTTTGTTGGTGGTGCAAATAATGAAACTCCGCCACTTGGGTATAACCGGCTTTAAGCATCTCTATATAGAGATAGGTGGCAATTTGCCCCACTTGCTCTGGGTTCAATTTAGCCACTAGCCCATACATAAGATCGCGCCAGCTCCAAAAGCTGTCTTTTGGGTCTAAACAAACTTCTGCCAAACCAGCCATCGCGCGCTGAAATGCATGTGAATGCAAGTTAACCATGCCCGGCAGCACCGGCCCCTCAAGCACCATACAACCGTCGCTGCTTTGATTAGGTGTAATCATCGCAATAACACCATCAACTACGTGAATTTTAACGTCTTGTTGCCAAACGGAAGCGATCAATGCCTGTTTGGCAAAATAGGTTTGATTCATAATGGTGCTCTCACAGGCCTATGTACTTAACTTGTATAGACAATACAGGAATTGGCATAGTCAAGTCAAGGCGGTATACTCAATACACGCCTTGCCGCCATTGTCGGTTAAACCATTAGGAACCCTCGTGAACACTCCTTTGTCTGTTATAACTCAAAGCCTCCTCGATGCCTTGCTTGATGCCTTACCTAGCACCAACGCACCGATATATGCACGCCTAAAAAGCGCCATTACCGATAACGTTAATAACGGTATTTGGGTAGCGGAACAGCGCTTGCCGTCTGAAGCCGAAATGGTACAAGCACTGGGTGTTAGCCGCATGACAGTGAACCGTGCTCTGCGCGAGCTCACAGCTGCTGGGGTATTACATCGACAACAGGGCGTGGGCACCTTTGTGGCACCCAAAAAAGCCCACTCGGCGTTATTTGAAGTCCACAACATCGCTCAAGAAATTGCAGACCGCGGGCACACTCACAAAGTAGAAGTTCTTATATTACAAGAAGTTAAAGCAAGCACTGATGAGGCGCTTCGACTTGGCGTCCGCACCGGCGAGGTAATTTACAAGTCGGAACTCATTCACTTTGAAAATGACCAACCCATTCAGCTAGAAGAACGGATTGTTAACGCCAGTCTAGCGCCAGATTACAGCCAACAAGATTTCACCAAGCTCACTCCCTACGCCTACTTAAATCGTATAGCCCCGATTACCGAAGGTGAACATTTGGTTGAAGCCGTTACAGCTAACCAACACGAAGCCAGCAAACTAGCCATTGATATGCACCAAGCGTGTTTACAAATTAAACGCCGCACTTGGTCCAACCAGCAAATTGTTACCAGCGCACGGCTCTTATCTCCCGGCCACCTATTTCATCTTTTTGGTCATTTTGGTAGGTCTTATGAGCCGTACTAGGCTTGCCTGATTCCATAAATAGGCGTATCTTAGCGACTTGTATATACATGTAAGCTAAATATTTCTTGGAGACAGCTATGTTAGACACTGCAGAACTCACCGCGCGCCGCACTCGTGCTGGCACTATTACCGCCCCTACTGGCACCACAATCAGCGCCAAAAGTTGGATGACCGAAGCGCCGCTGCGTATGTTGATGAACAACTTAGACCCCGCAGTGGCAGAAAACCCCAATGAACTCGTGGTTTATGGGGGTATTGGCCGTGCCGCTCGAGACTGGGCCAGCTATGATCAAATTATTGGCTCGCTCAAAGCCTTGGAAGACGACGAAACTTTACTTGTACAGTCTGGCAAACCCGTGGGTGTGTTTAAAACCCACAGCAACGCACCGAGGGTTCTCATTGCCAACTCCAATTTAGTACCCCACTGGGCCACCTGGGATCATTTTAATGAGCTGGATGCCAAAGGCTTAGCCATGTACGGTCAGATGACCGCGGGCAGCTGGATTTACATCGGCAGCCAAGGCATTATTCAAGGCACCTACGAAACCTTTGTTGAAGCCGGCCGCCAACATTTTGGTGGTAGCCTTAAAGGACGCTGGATCTTAACCGCAGGCCTCGGCGGGATGGGCGGGGCTCAACCCTTAGCTGCGAGCTTAGCAGGTGCTTGCTCGCTTAACATTGAGTGTCAACAAAGCCGCATCGACTTCCGTTTACAAACCCGTTATCTAGATGAACAAGCAAGGGACATTGATGATGCCCTTGAACGTATTGCACACTACACTAAAATGGGCGAAGCTAAATCCATTGGCCTATTTGGCAATGCAGCCGATATTTTGCCCGAGTTAGTAAAACGTGGCGTGAAACCAGACTTAGTGACAGACCAAACCTCTGCCCACGACCCACTTAATGGCTACCTGCCACAAAATATGGATTGGGACACCTATCGTCAACAAGCCCAAACCAACCCAGCGGCCACAACCGCAGCGGCCAAGGTTTCTATGGCCGTTCATGTACAAGCTATGTTGGACTTTCATAACCAAGGCATTCCCACAGTAGATTACGGCAACAACATTCGCCAAATGGCGTTAGAAGAAGGTGTGAGCGATGCTTTTGACTTCCCAGGCTTTGTGCCTGCTTATATCCGCCCACTGTTTTGTCGCGGCGTAGGCCCGTTCCGCTGGGTGGCGCTGTCTGGCGACAAAGAAGACATTTACCGTACCGACGCCAAGGTAAAAGAACTCATCCCGAACGACGCCCATTTGCACAACTGGCTCGACATGGCTCGCGCTCGCATTCAATTCCAAGGTTTACCAGCGCGTATTTGTTGGGTTGGCCTTGGCCAGCGCGCCAAGCTTGGTTTAGCCTTTAATGAAATGGTTCGTAGTGGCGAACTCAAAGCGCCTATTGTGATTGGCCGTGATCATTTGGACTCTGGTTCTGTAGCCAGCCCCAACCGAGAAACCGAAGGCATGCAAGACGGTTCCGATGCCGTGTCAGACTGGCCGTTACTTAACGCCATGCTCAACACGGCTTCTGGCGCCACATGGGTGTCTTTACACCATGGCGGTGGAGTAGGCATGGGATTCTCCCAGCATTCTGGCATGGTGATTGTGTGTGATGGCACCAACGAAGCTGCCGAGCGCATTGCCCGCGTATTGCATAACGACCCAGCCACTGGTGTGATGCGCCATGCTGATGCTGGGTACGACATTGCCATTGATTGCGCCAATGAGCAGGGTTTGAACCTGCCTATGATTAATAAATAGATCAATCGAGACACCCTATGTATACATTTGAAATTCAACCCGGCCAGATTACCTTAAACCAATTACGCCAAGTGGCACGCAACAAGGTTCATGTAACCCTTGCCGCCAGTGCCATTCCTGCCATCAATAAAAGCCAAGCCTTGGTTAACCAAATGATCGCCGAAGACCACACGGTATATGGCATTAACACGGGTTTTGGTTTGTTGGCCAACACCCGTATAGAAGTTGAAGACCTCGAAGAGTTACAGCGTTCTATTGTTTTGTCGCATGCGGCTGGCATAGGTAAGTTTATGGAAGACTCCACTGTGCGCCTAATGATGGTACTTAAGGTAAACAGCCTATCACGTGGATTTTCTGGCATTCGTTTAAGCGTAATTGAAGCCTTGATGACTCTCATCAACACCCAAGTATTCCCGTGTATTCCAGAAAAAGGTTCGGTTGGCGCATCCGGCGATTTAGCCCCTCTAGCTCACATGAGCGCGGTATTATTAGGCGAAGGCCAAGCACGTTATCGCAGCGAAATTATCTCTGGCCAAGCGGCCCTTAAGATTGCTGGATTAGACCCCATAACCCTGGCCCCCAAAGAAGGCCTAGCCCTTCTGAATGGCACCCAAGCATCCACGGCCTTTGCTTTACAAGGGCTATTCCATGCCGAAGACCTGTGGGCCTCTGCTACAGTATGTGGTGCTTTGTCTGTAGAGGCTGCTTTAGGTAGCCGCAGCCCATTTGATGCCCGCATCCACCAGGTACGTGGCCATCAAGGCCAAATTGACGCGGCGGCGGCCTATCGTCATTTATTGACCGACACTAGCGAAATTGGCGCATCACACGATGGCTGCCATAAGGTTCAAGACCCTTATTCGCTCCGCTGCCAACCACAGGTCATGGGTGCTTGTTTAGAGCAAATTCGCCATGCCGCTGGTGTATTACAAGTGGAATCTAACGCCGTGTCTGATAATCCGTTGGTATTTGCCGACCAAGGCGATATTATTTCTGGCGGCAACTTCCATGCCGAACCTGTGGCGATGGTAGCCGACAACCTTGCCATTGCGATTGCCGAAATTGGCAGCCTTTCGGAGCGCCGCATGGCCTTGTTAATCGACTCGGCCCTGAGCCAATTACCGCCTTTCTTAGTCAACAACGGCGGCGTAAACTCAGGCTTTATGATTGCGCAGGTTACTGCAGCTGCTTTAGCCAGCGAAAACAAAACCTTCGCTCACCCTGCCAGTGTAGATAGCTTGCCCACCTCAGCTAACCAAGAAGACCACGTATCCATGGCCACCTTTGCGGCACGCCGTTTACGCGACATGAGCGAAAACACCCGTGGCATCTTGGCGGTAGAATTATTGTCTGCGGTTCAAGGTTTAGATTTCCGTACTGGCCTGCTCTCCAGCCCATTACTAGAACGGGCGCGATCGGGTTTACGAGCACAAGTCGCGTTTTACGACAAAGATCGTTATTTTGCCACAGACATCGCTAGCGCCAACGACTTGCTGGCGACAGCCTGTCACAATGACATGATGCCTGGGCAAACGTTACCCAGCTTAGGCTAGTAGAGCACCCGCTTTAAACGAGGAGTTAACATGGCACAGGCATCATTTGAGCAGGTTTACCACGGCTTTCACGCGGCCACTATGGACGCTACTGACCTCACACACAGCAATGGTTACGGCATTATCGAAGACGCCGCTATCGCTGTGGCCAAAGGCAACATTGTTTGGATTGGTAAAGCCATTGAGCTGCCAGTCCATAGTGCACCAACAAGTCATTTAGGGGGCGGTTGGGTGACTCCTGGCCTCATTGACTGCCACACTCACCTCGTTTTTGGGGGAGACCGTGCCACCGAATACGAAATGCGCTTGCAAGGCGCAAGTTACGAAGACATAGCCAAAGCCGGCGGCGGCATTGTGTCTACAGTTACCGACACTCGTAAATCCTCCGAAGCTGAATTATTCGCCAGCGCTAAGAAGCGTTTGAGTGCATTAATGAGTGATGGCGTCACCTGTGTGGAGGTTAAATCGGGTTACGGACTAGATTTGGCCACCGAGACCAAAATGCTGACAGTGGCACGCCAGTTAGGTAACGATTTACCTGTAACCGTACGCACAACTTGCTTAGCTGCCCATGCATTGCCACCAGAGTACAAAGGACAAGCGGATGCTTACATCAACCTCGTATGTGAGCGTATTCTTCCCTCAATTGCTCAAGCAGGGCTTGCAGACGCTGTAGATGGCTTCTGTGAAGGCATCGCCTTTTCTGTAGAACAAATTGAGCGAGTATTTCAAACTGCGCAAGCCCTTGGCTTGCCCGTTAAGTTACACGCCGAACAGCTGTCCGATTTAGGCGGCTCTGGCCTTGCCGCCAAATACAACGCCTTATCGAGTGACCACTTAGAATACCTAAGCGACGCAGACGCTGTGGCCATGGCTAAAGCAGGCACTGTGGCAGTGATATTACCCGGCGCATTTTTTTGTTTAAAAGAAACTAAACTACCGCCTATTGCCCGCTTACGTGAACTGGGCGTCGCCATGGCCGTTGCGAGTGATGCAAACCCAGGGTCTGCCCCAGTATTGTCATTGCGGTTAATGATGAGTATGGCCTGCACCTTATTCGGTTTAACACCGCTGGAAGCCTTACAAGGCGTCACCATTCACGGCGCAAAAGCCTTAGGACTGGGCGACTCTCATGGTCAGCTTAAACAAGGCTTTGCTGCCGATTTTGTATGTTGGGACATTAACAAACCAGCAGAGCTTTGTTATTGGCTAGGGGGCCAGTTGGTAAAACACCGCGCCGTGGCCGGAGAAATGACGTGAGCACTGATACAAATAACGTCACTATCCATACGCCAAACGACTTTATTACCATGCCTTGGCGTAACGGTTTAGGCTCCACCATTGAACTACTTAAACATCAGCCAGATGATTCCTTTACATGGCGACTAAGTATGGCCGACGTCACGCAAGACGGTGCCTTCTCAGACTTTGCTGGTCATGATCGGTGTTTGATTTTGGTGAGTGGCGAGGGTATGACATTAACCGACGACCAAGGCCAAAGCTGGTCCCTTGAGAAGCAGCTAGATACAGCCCACTTTAAAGGCGAAGACAGCATTGATGCCCGGCTGCATGATGGTGCCATTCGCGACTTTAACTTAATGACTAAACGGCAGGACTGCACTGCTACAGTGTTCACTAGCCAACAACAACACCAACAACAAATCGCCTTGAATGGAGACCTGTTTTTGCTCTTCTGTGTACAAGGGCAAGCAATTTTCAAGCTCAGCGGTAATAGTGAAAAAGCACTAACTGAGCAACACTTAATGCAACTCTGTCAATGTTCGGCTGACTATATCACATGTTCAGGAGAGTCATGGATAGGCATATCTATCCGTTATATTTAGCTGTTACAGTGACAACATATCAAACATATCAACTGAGGATCACACATGACACTCAACCAGGTTATCAACCAAACTGCCCACCCCATTGCCAACACCCGTTATCAGCAACTGAGTAAACAACAGTTTGACCAAGAAGGCGTTTTAGTGCTCAGGCAATTCCTTACCCCCGCTGCCCTTTCTGCTATTGTGGACGAAGGCAACAACAAACAAGACTTGGCCTTTTACACTGAATCTGGTCACAATGTTTATCTCACGCCATCGGACCCTCTATACCCAATTGATCATTCTCGAAATAAACACGTGCAGTCTTCTAAAGGCTGCATTACCGACGACCAAATCGATACTAATTCAACCTTACGCACGCTGTACGACGCAGATGAACTCAAGTCATTTTTGGCGTTTGTGCTCAATGAGGAAAAACTTCATCCCTATGCCGACCCGCTTTCATCCATTAACTTGCACTACGCAAGCGAAGGCCAAGAGCTCGGCTGGCATTTTGACAATTCATCATTTGCTATCACCCTGTTAATTCAGAGCCCAAAAGCGGGCGGACAATTTGAATACGTGGCAAAGCTTAGAGACTCTGGCCAAGGCGATATGAACTACGAAGGTGTGTCCGAGGTACTCAGTGACGGTGTTAAAGGTACAAAGCTTGCCATAACAGCCGGAGACCTCGTGCTTTTTAGAGGCCGAGATGCCCTCCACCGCGTTACCCCAACCGAGGGTGATACCACCCGCATGTTGGTGGTGTTGGCCTATAATTCGGAGCCCAATGTCGAGCTGTCCGAATCGGCGCGTATGACTTTCTATGGCCGCCTGCAATAAATCAAAATAAAGCTTCGCTTTAAGTCAATCACGTGCTGTGGCAACCGATATACTGGCCCTAAATTATCACAAGGATTTTAGTTATGACCAATTCCGTCGTTAACATCACTCGCAACGGTGCCATTTTTGAAGTTGAGCTTAATCGCCCCAAAGCCAACGCCATCGACCTAACCACCAGTCGCCTGTTAGGCCAAGCCTTTAAAGAGTTTCGCGATGATCCGGCTATGCGCGTGGCCATTATAAAAACTGCTGGCGATCGCTTTTTTTGTGCCGGATGGGATTTAAAAGCCGCCGCTGGTGGTGACGAGGTAGACGGTGATTACGGCGTGGGGGGGTTTGGTGGTATTCAAGAATTACGTGATTTAAATAAACCTGTCATAGCCCAAGTCAGTGGCATGGCCTGTGGTGGTGGGTTTGAACTGGCATTATCAGCTGACCTTATTTACTGCACCGATTCATCGTCCTTTGCCTTGCCAGAAATCAACTCCGGCACAGTAGCCGATGCCGCCAGCATCAAATTGCCTAAACGCATTCCCCACCATGTGGCCATGGAAATGTTATTTACCGGCCGGTGGATTGATGCAGAAGAAGCCCGCCGTTGGGGTTTGGTGAACGAAGTTTTGCCGCAAGATCAATTGGCTGCCCGAGTCCAAGAAGTGGCCCAAAAACTTGCCAGTGGGCCGCCTCTAGTCTACGCAGCCATCAAAGAAGTGGTACGAGAAGCCGAATCAATGAAGTTTCAAGACGCCATGAACTGGATCACCAAGCGCCAGTTTGCCACCATAGATAAGCTCTACGACAGTGAAGACAACATGGAAGGCGCTCGTGCCTTTACTGAAAAACGCGATCCAGTTTGGAAGGGGCGATAAATTACTAAATCGCTGCTATAAAGGTATGTATAAAAAAAGGGTGCTGTTTAAAGCACCCTTTTTTGTTTTACTTCACATCATTGTCAGTTAAGCGAACCACCAGCGTTCAGCCGCTTTACCACCGTCTAATTCCCAGTTAGCAGCCACATCACCATGGGCGAGTTTCTTGCTTAAGGCATGGACGTTGTTGGCAAACATAGGAATCAGAGCACCGCCGTCATCATTCACTAAGGCTTGACACTCGTAGTAGATTTCGCGACGTTTAGCCAAATTAACTTCGGCTCGGCCCATAATCACAAGCTTATTAAAACGATCCGCTGCAGCGCCAGTACGCCATGCCGTGTCGTTCCATTTACCATCGGCCATATAGGCTGCTGTAAACATCCAATCTTCCGTTGGACGGCCACCCCAGTAACACGCAGACCAAGGTTTCTTATTCCACACGTTAGACCAGTAACCATCCTTGGGTTCGCGTACCACTTCGATATTAAGGCCCCCTTTTGCGGCGGATTCTTTAATCAACAATGCAGCATCTACGGCGCCAGCAAAAGCGGCGTCAGAAGCTGACAATTGTACTTTAGAACCATCGTAGCCGGCTTTTTTAAGGTGATAAGCGGCTTTATCTGGGTCATAAGCCCGCTGTGCCAATTCGCTATTGTGATACGGGTTGGCGGTAGAGATTGGATGGTCGTTACCAATGGCACCATGACCAGACAGGATTTTTAGCACTAATTCTTCACGGTCTACCGACAACTTACATGCCATGCGGAAATCGTAATTATCAAACGGTGCCGCGTCGACTCGCATTGGGAAGGTGTAATGCAAAGTGCCTGTGGTTTCTAAAATATCCAAGTTAGGGTTACGTGCTAACAAATGCACGGTCTTTGGGTCAACTCGGCCAATAGCGTCCACATCACCATTCATAATGGCATTTTGGCGGGCTACCGTGTCGAGTAGTACCAACAGCTCTATTTCATCAAAATGTGCTGCATCTTGTTTCCAATAATTCGGGTTACGGTAGAACTTAGCACGTACACCTGGCTCGTAGCTGTCCATGATATAACCACCGGTACCGATACCAGAGGCCCAATCTAATTGACCATCACGCACAGGTAAAATTGGGAAGTGATAATCACTCACTATAAACGCGAAATCGGCGTTTGCATTGCCCAGAGTAAACACTACGTCATTACCGTTGGCGCTAATATCCGTCACGTCGGCCAATAAGGATTTACCGGCAGATTTAGTATCTTCGCCCATATGGAAACGAAAAGAAGCAATAACATCAGCGGGCGTTAGGGCCTTGCCGTCGTGGAAGGTTACCCCTTGACGAAGTTTAAAGGTCCATGTTTTAGCATCGGCAGAAGCTCCGTACTCGGCTGCTAGTTCAGGGATCAACTGGCCTTCTTTGCCTACTTCTGTAAGGTGGTTTGCGTAAGCAAAAAGTACATTCTGTCCCATGCCGTTTTCAATGGTGCCTGGATCCAGAGAGTCCGTGGTGGAACCGTGGCCCATACCTAGGCGAAACTTACCGCCTTTTTTTGGTGTGCTTGCCACTGCGTTGCCGGCCATTGCCATTGCAGTGGGTAATACGATACCAGCAGCTAGACTGGTGGTTACAAACTGACGGCGATTCAGATCGGTCGTCAGAGGGTTTTTAAGATGATCGGTGTAAATTTTAGACATTGTTTTTATTCTCCAATTAAATAACTA
Source organism: uncultured Oceanospirillaceae bacterium (assembly GCA_965366045.1). Lineage (GTDB taxonomy): Bacteria > Pseudomonadota > Gammaproteobacteria > Pseudomonadales > Balneatricaceae > Njordibacter. The sequence continues at coordinate 15,086 of CBDUDU010000011.1, read as the reverse complement.
ACTAAACAGTATACGCTGAGTTCAAAAGTTAACCGGTGGTTTCCAACAACTTGGAAGTCGATAATTCGCAACATACAAATGACATGAACCAACAAGCTAACACAAAACAATGCTCATGTTAATCATTTGAACTTATTTTGAACGCATATTCAAAAATAAACAAACCCCCTTTTTTTACCCTTGCCATTCACTATGTGCTGGATTTAGTATGGGGCTCTAGTGTTTATATTTAACCTCGTTCACGGAGTAATGATTCACGTGCATCCCATTCTCACCACTGTTATTCAGCGCCTAGGGTTAGGCCTGCTCACCTTGTTTGTGGTGTCTATCATCATTTTCAGTTCGTTAGAATTTTTACCCGGCGACTTTGGCCAAGCCGTGCTCGGTCAAGCCGCCCTGCCAGAAACCGTAGAAGCCTTTCGCCGCGAGCTCGGCTTAGATAAACCGCCCATAGAGCGGTACATAAACTGGGTTGGTAATGTGATTAGTGGCGACTTAGGCACTTCTTTTTCAGGACGAAATTCATCTGGGGTTGACCGTTCACGGGACGTTTGGGAGCTTATCCAACCACGCCTCGCCAACACTATATTTTTAGCATCCATGACTGCCCTAATCGCCGTACCACTGGCATTAGCCTTAGGCATTACCGCTGCCTTGTATCGCAATTCCATTTACGATCGGGTGGTTAACTCAGTCACCCTCACTACCATTTCTTTTCCTGAGTTTTTTGTGGCTTATATATTGATCTTGGTATTTTCTACTTATTTTAAAGTCTTTCCTTCGTTAGCCAACATCTCCGATGCCACGCCATTTTTAGAGAAAATATACCGTTCTTCATTACCCGCCTTGGCCCTCACCTTAGTGATTGTTGCACACATGATGCGCATGACCAGAGCAGCCATCATTAACTTATTAGCCAGTCCCTATATTGAAATGGCACAGCTCAAAGGTACTTCTAAAGCTAAGGTTATTTTACACCATGCCCTACCTAACGCTTGGGCCCCTATCGTTAACGTGATCGCCTTCAACTTGGCTTATTTGGTGGTTGGTGTGGTAGTGGTGGAGGTGGTATTTGTTTACCCAGGCCTTGGTCAGCTTATGGTAGATGCGGTGTCGAGCAGAGACATTCCCGTAGTCCAAGGCTGCGCACTGATTTTTGCAGGCACTTACATATTACTCAATTTATTTGCCGACGTTATTTCCATCATCACTAACCCAAGGTTGTTACATCCACGATGAATACACCAACCACACCCAACGGGGGTTATTCCGCAGCCAACGAAGTCACCATGGTGAAAGCACGAAGAACCTTTGTGCAAAACCTTTGGCGCACATTAAAAACGGCGCCACCAACGGCTTGGTTTGGCATGTTGGTTATTTTTTTGTATTTGTTTGTGGCTTTTTTCGCGCCATTATTGGCTCCCCATGGCCAGGCAGAAGTTTTTCCTATGGCTTATGCGCCTTGGAGTGATGAGTTTCGCTTAGGCACCGACGCCCTCGGCCGCGACGTATTTAGCCGGCTCATTTATGGCGCTCGCAATACCATTGGTATTGCTGTGGCCACCACCTTTTTAGCGTTTTTAATTGGCGGCAGTTTAGGGCTAATGGCCGCCATTAGCCGCAACTGGTTAGATCAAGTATTAAGCCGTTTTGTTGATGTGCTCATGGCAATACCCAGCCTTATCTTTGCACTGATGTTGCTGTCTATTTTTGGCTCTAGCGCGTTTAACTTGATCTGTATCATTGCAGTATTGGACGCCACACGTGTGTTCCGGCTGACTCGTGCTGTGGCTCTTAATGTAGTGGTCATGGACTACGTGGAAGCGGCTAAACTTCGTGGCGAAGGTTTAGTCTGGATTATGCGCCGAGAAATTCTGCCCAACATCATGCCGCCTTTGGTAGCGGAGTTTGGTTTGCGATTTTGCTTTGTATTCTTAACCATTGCTGCGCTTTCTTTCTTAGGTTTAGGCATTCAACCGCCCACAGCCGACTGGGGCTCGATGGTACGAGAAAATGCGGGGCTCATTCAATTTGCCGAATACGACTTAACCGCCGCCTTAACTCCCATGATCCCTGCTGCGGCTATTGCTTTATTAACGGTAGCCGTCAACTTTGTAGTGGATTGGTTTTTACATCAAACAAGTGGACTGCGCGATGAGCACTAATGACGTTTTACTCACCCTGCGTGATGTGCGCATCGATGGCTTCAGTGATGACCGCTGGCATCAAATTATTAAGGGCGTAGATATCACCCTCAAGCGCGGGGAAATCCTCGGCCTAATTGGCGAATCTGGTGCTGGCAAATCGACCCTTGGTCTGGCGGCCATGGGATTCGCGCGGCCTGGTTGTAAATTTATGGGCGGTTCTATCGAGTTTGATGGCATCGACCTGCTACAACTAACCAACGCAGAGCTAAGGAACTTACACGGTTCGCGTATTGCTTATGTCGCGCAATCCGCGGCAGCGTCGTTTAATCCCGCACACCGGCTCATCAATCAAACTATAGAAGCCACTGTATCCCACGGTATTGCCGATCAAACCTCAGCCAAACAAGATGCCGTGCAATTGTACACAGACTTACAGTTACCCGACCCAGACACCATTGGTGAACGTTACCCACACCAAGTGTCTGGCGGGCAGTTACAACGAGTGATGACGGCCATGGCTATGTCATCGCGACCGGACCTGATCATTTTTGATGAGCCCACCACAGCGCTGGACGTCACTACTCAAGTGGAAGTGCTGACCGCCATACGCGCCATTGTAGAAAAATACAACACAGCGGCCATTTACATCACTCACGACTTAGCCGTGGTTGCGCAAATGGCAGATAGCATTAAAGTACTGCGTTATGGTGAGACCGTTGAAGACGCGCCTACGCGAGACATGGTGTCGGACCCTAAGCAAGCCTACACCCAATCCCTTTGGGCCGTGCGTTCCATAGAGAAACCACCACAACCGCAAGTCGACAGCATCCTAGAAATCAACCACGTGGATGCCAGCTATGGCAAAAGTGTTAAAGTGCTGAACGATGTAAATATTAAGGTTCCACGGGGCCAAACCATTGCCATTGTGGGTGAATCAGGTTCTGGGAAGTCTACCACTGCAAGGGCAATTACGGGCTTGTTGCCGCCCCTGACCGGCGACATTATATTTAATGGCCAAACGCTACCGGCGGCGTTAAAAAACCGCACCAAATCTCAGTTACAGTCGATTCAAATGATCTACCAAATGGCAGACACGGCCATGAACCCACGGCATACGGTACGCGACATCATTGGTAGGCCACTGAACTTTTATTTAGGTTTAACGGGGCAGGCTCAAGATAAAAAGGTGATGGAATTATTGCATCTGATTGAATTAGACGAGAGCTTTTTGGACCGTTACCCAAGCGAATTGTCTGGTGGGCAAAAGCAACGTATTTGTATTGCGCGGGCCTTAGCTGCAGAACCAGAATTAATCATTTGTGATGAAGTGACTTCGGCTTTGGACCAAATCGTCCAGGAAGGCATTCTTAAACTGCTCTTACACCTACAAGAAGAACTGGGCATTACCTATATATTTATAACCCACGACATAGCTACGGTGCGCGCCATTGCCGATCAGGTGGTGGTGATGTTTCAAGGCAAAGTAGTGGAGCAAGGTGATAAACAAGAAATCTTCCAGCCCCCCTACCCAGCTTATACTGAGCTGTTGTTGTCATCCGTGCCAGAGATGGACCCGGACTGGTTAACTCAACTGCAGGAAAAACGCGCTGGTTAGCACCTGTCATTGCGAAGGCTGCGAATTAAAACCGGTCACCACTATAGCTCACTTTATGGTCTGCTCGAGCCAGCCATTCGGCATCCACCTCAATACCCCAACCCGGCTTGTGGGGCATGATTAACTCACCATTTTGAATGTCGAAATTGGGTTTAAATAAATTTGCCTGCCACGGGTAATAATCCAAGCCTTCTATAGAATATTCTAGGTACTTACCGGCATTAGGTATAGCACCCATGATATGGGCCGAAAACAAGGTGACTAAAGACAGGTTGGCACAGTGGAGGGTAACCGGCATATTAGCCTTTTCGGCCATACGGGCCACCTCTAAGGTGCGAGTGACACCCCCCATGTAGCACACGTCCGGCTGTAGGATGTCCACCACTTGTGTGTCTAACATGTGCCGCCAAATACGCAGGTCGTTATCTTGTTCTCCACCACTTACGTCAATGTCGAGAGCGTCTTTAACTTTCCGCGTCCAGTCCGGTTGCCAATACGGGCAAGGTTCCTCGAAATGACTGACGCCATAGTCTTGTAACATACGCCCCACTTCAATAGCTTTTGCTGGTGTGTAGGCACTGTTAGCATCGACTAACAGTGTTACATCATCACCTAACTGTTCGCGTACCCGCTTAACAATAGCCTCGGTTCGGCCGGGCCACTGATCTATGTCGTGCCCACATTCTTTACCAACACGAAACTTAAAGGAGTGGTAACCAAATTTTTGTTTGAGGGCCAAAAAGCGTTCGGCTTCGGCTTCTGGCGATATTTCACGCTGCATACTCGATGCATAAACAGGCACTGACTTTGCATTACCTCCTAACAACTGACATACGCTTTTGCCAGCACGTTTTGCGTGGATATCCCACAATGCGGTGTCTAACCCGCAAAGAGCACGGTATAGATAAGTGCCAGGAAACTTGTGCTCACGCTCTAACACTTGGTGGTTTAAGGCCTCAATATCGCCAGCAGCACAACCCAATACATGGGGTGCCACTTGCCTATGCACCACTTGAGCAGTGATATCGGCATTGTAGGTGCAGGTTTGCCCCCAGCCCTCTTCACCTGTGTCCGTGCGCAATCGCAGCAAGCCTACGTATTCATTAGTAAAGGTTTCTATGCTGATAATTTTCATGGACACTTACTCGAGTTCAGACAAAATCAGATGCGCCGCCTTTTCAGCCACCATGATAGTCGCTGCGTTGATATTGCCACACAACACATTTGGAAAAATAGCGGCATCCACTACCCTCAAACCAGTTAAGCCATGCACTTTTAGCCGACTATCCACCACGTTGTCCTGTGGGTCTGGACCCATACGACAAGTCCCACACGGGTGAAATACCGTATCAGCGTTATTACGGATATCTTGTATTAATTGCTCGTCGGTTTTGCAATCCATGCCTGGGCGCATTTCGTCCAAAGTAATAGCCTGTAACTGTGCGGTTTGCGCCAACTTACGAATCAGCTTAACACCCTCCAACAAGTCTTGCACTTCGTCATCATGGGCAAGGTAATTGGGTTCAATTTTGGGTGCATCACTAGGGCTGTTGGACACAATATTAATCTGCCCTTCAGACTTAACACGGCAGTTTGACACGCCTAACAAATAGGCGGGAAACGGATCTGGGTTCATCATCGGTCGTTCGCCTAACGGCGCTTTAGTGTAACTCACCGGAGAAAAATACAGTTGAATGTTGGGCCGGTCCAAACCTTCACGAGTGCGTACAAAACCACCCGCCTGATTCACGCTGAGGCTCAACGGGCCACCTCGAGTTAACACATAACGCATGCCGTGCAGGAGTTTGCCCCACCAGGGGCGTAACTGTTGGTTTAATGTGGGTTGATTAGCCCGATAAAAGTAACTATGACCTAAGTGATCTTGTAAATGCTGACCCACAGCTGGGCTTTCGTGGACTTGTGCCACACCTGCATCGCTTAACACTTGCCCTGGGCCAACACCTGACAACTGTAACAACTGAGGTGAATTGACAGCACCTGCACTTAAAATCACTTCTCTATGAGCCGTAACTTCATAGTTTTTGTTTTTATGCCGGTACTCCACTGCTACGGCACGTTTATTAGCAAATACGATACGCTGAACTAGGGCATTACAAATGACCTTTAGATTAGGCCGGTTTAGCACGGGTTTTAAATAAGCCCGCGCAGACGACATACGCTGGCCTTGGTGGGTCGTGAGTTGGTAGTGACCCACTCCGTCCTGTACGGCGCCGTTATAATCCGCATTATAATCAATGCCACAGGCCTGAGCCGCCGCCACAAACGGCTTACACAAGGGGTGCAATTTACCGGCCACGTCGGCCACATTGAGTGGGCCATCGCCGCCCCGATAGTCATCGGCTCCCTGTTGCCAAGACTCCATACCTTTAAAGTAGGGCAGTAGATCTTGGTAACCCCAGCCTTTGTTACCTGCATCACGCCAGTCATCGAAGTCTGAGGCATTACCACGCACATAAACCATGGCGTTAATCGAGCTAGAGCCGCCTAGCGTTTTACCCCTTGGCCAATAGCTAGCGCGCCCGTTGAGCCCTTCGCTGGCTTCACTTTGGTACATCCAGTTAACTTTAGGCTGGTAAAACGTTTTGCCATAGCCAATAGGCATTTGAATATAAAAACGCCTGTCACTTGGGCCGGCTTCTAACAACAATACCTTATGCTTAGGGTTGGCACTGAGCCGGTTGGCTAACACGCAGCCGGCCGACCCCGCTCCAATAATAATATAGTCGTAGATTGCTGGTTGCTTCACTGAGCCAACTCTTTAACAGCCGCGCAGATGGCGGCAAAATTGGCTGCTGCTCGGTCACTCATATTGCGCGCCCGTAAATGTCCGTGCACCAAGCCTTGACCCACGTCCACATGGTTGCTCACGCCAACATTAGCGCTACGTAAAGCCTGCGCATAGAGTTCACAATCATCCCGTAAAGGGTCTACTTCAGCAGGAAACAGATGGGTGGGCGGCAGGCCACTAAAGTCCGATGTATGCATAGGAATATATTGCTCATCTTGGTGTGGAATTTGGCTTATATCACCACCCACACGAATGGGTAGATAGTAGTCCATATCGGCTTTGGTGAGTAACGGCGCATGCGCATGCTCGGTCATGGACGGTGTATCGGCCCCTCTGTTCAATGCCGGGTATATTAACACTTGGCCTAACAGCGCAGTGCCTACAAACGACTTGCGAGCATTCGCTACGCAACCGCCTAACAACCCGCCAGCACTGTCGCCAACCAGAATCACTTTGCTGCCGGCCTCTAACGCCTGATCTACCACCGTAAGGCAATCATTAATATCAGCAGGGTATTGGTGCTCTGGTGCCAAACGATAATCCACCGACACTAAATTTAGGCCAGTCTCGTGCACCAACTCACCACAAATATCGTGATGGCTGTCTAACCCGCCCACCACAAAACCACCCCCATGCATAAATACAATCAGCACGTCATCATCACCATGAGACTCTTGGGCTTGGGCTTGGGCTTGGGCTTGGGCTTGGGCTTGGGCTTGGGCTTGGGCTTGGTGTTGATAACGCCTAACTGGCACAAAATAACCGTCCTTGGCGAGTACAACGTCATCTTTTGCCGATATGCCTGGCGCTAAAGGCGTGGCAAAACCTTTACACAGGGCGTTATACCAGAGCCTTTGTTGATCAACGTTCGAATCGGTGGCATCGGTTGGGTAGTAACTTAAACTTTGGTCCACAAAAGCCTGCACCTGTGTATCTAATAGACTCATACAAACTTTCTCGGCACTGTTTCCTGCCACTGTTTGAGATGCACTTGCTGGCCGTTTTCTAGAGCCTCTAAACTGGCATCAAGATAAAAATAATCGGCGTCGCAGGTCACCTTCAGACTGGTATACGCTTCTATTTCCCAGCCGGGCCTTGCTTGTCGTGAACGCCATTGGCACAAACTCGTGGCCGCGTGTGGGTCATGGGGCAATATTGAGTGTTGTTCATGGCACACTTCGCCTACGGTGAGGTTATGCTCAACAAAGGTGAACTCACCAAAGTCGTCATCAATCACCGTAGTGTGTTGGCCATTAGCCGCGTTAACCTGAGTTGACCGTGTGTGTTTTTCTGGCCGAATTTCATCAATATCATTCACTGGACAAACATAACCATGGCCTAAGTCGCGTTTTAGTGTGCCGCTGCGATCATGGAGAGAAACAGTTAACTGCGCGCTATTTAAGTCCAAACTCAAATTAGCTTTTCTAGGTGTTGGCCACAATAATGGAAAATAGGCCGTGGATACGGCTAAGCGTAATTTGTGACCTTGGGGCAGTTCGTAGCCCACATCATCCAACTTAATGGTGACGTCCATGGCTTGGCCTGCAACCACTGCTTGGGGGTCGCCTAAGCCTGCGCGCATGGCTAAATTAAGTACGCCATAAGTGATGCGGGTGCTGCTGCCGTCGGGTGCCACATCGCATAACCGCAAGATCATCTGGCCACAATCTTGGTCGCTGGCAACCCGTGCATTAAACACGGCGCCACCTAATATAGAAACCGCAGCAGCCAAAGGTTGCGTATCAAAACAAAGGCTATTGGCGTCGTCTTGTCGTTGCTCCGTGGAAAAGTCTGGGCCACACCAAATCACACAAAACTCACCACTCGCTGCACCCGTAGTGAGCGGGCTATTCACCGTTGCTTGCCCACTAGATGCAGCCTGAATTAATTGGCCAGACTCACTTAAACCCCATTGCATGGTTGTTGACTGCATAGGCCATTGATTAGCTTCCACCCAAATGCCCGGCCTTTCATCGTATGCAGCCTGAGGTGGCACACCGTCTTGTATGTATGCGGCAATGGTCGGTTCCAACATAATGCCGTTGTCTATGCCTTTAAGCCAATAGTCCCACCAACGTTTGGCTTCGCCTAAAAAGTCCATTTCTGGTTTTGGAGAAGCGTAGTTGGGGTACTTGTGAGCCCAAGGCCCTATCATGGCTTTTCTAGGGCAACTAAGTCCCTGCATCATGCGCGGAATCGCTTCTGAATAAGAGTCTCCCCAACCCCCAAAACAATACACTGCGGCTTTAATGGCATCATAATCTTCGTTAATGGACCCGTGTTTCCAGTAGTCATCCTTGTGGCTATGCTGCAGCCATTTTTTGGCTAAAAAAGGCATATTGTTTAACCGATCTAGCCATTGCTCACGCCAAGTATCCGGTAATAATAGAGGATCTGGTGCTTTGGCCATGTAGCAGGCCATAGTAGATGCCCAGCTAAAGTTTTCTAACAATAGTGCGCCGCCGCGGTAATGAATGTCGTCGGCATAGCGATCATCAGTGGAACAAACGGTGATAATGGACTTTAGTGCAGGAGGCGCCATAGCAGCCACTTGTAGGCCATTAAATCCACCCCAAGACTTCCCCATCATGCCCACGCTACCACTACACCAAGGCTGCTCGGCTAGCCACTCTATCACTTCAACAGCGTCGTCGAGTTCTTGCTGCAAGTACTCATCCAACATGAGGCCTGTAGATTCACCACAACCACGCATATCGACCCGTATACAGGCATAACCAAAACCGGCCCAATAAGGGTGCATTTGTTCATCACGAATAGCCGTGCCATCACGTTTTCGATAAGGGATATATTCTAAAATCGCTGGTACCGGAAAGGACATAGCATCTGTCGGCAACCAAGCCCTAGCAGCTAATCGACTACCGTCGGCAAGGGGTATGAAAAAATGGCTCCTTTCTTCAACTTGGTGGGTGAAATCAAGGTTATTCATCATCGGTTGTTGCTCCCAGAAAACCGCAGGTCGATCACGCGTTAGCGAAGCAATAACATACCACTGGAATATTACGCAGGTATAGCTATATTTAATCAATTAAACTCGTAATTGATACCTGAAATCATGATGCATACAATAATTTATGAGGGTTTCATAATGGTATCGAACTCGATTACAGCAAGGACCTAGTCAATCGACTAAAGCATGGTGTCTCTATTGCGTTATATATACCACTAGGGGAGAACGACCTAGAATCATTAGTCTGCGCAAGGCGAACAAAAGAGAGGGAAAGCCTATGGACTTAACTACTAATGCGGATCGTAAGGTCTACCTGCCTAGCGATGAAGAAGACACAAAAATAAATGCGGGAATTGCAGCCGACCCGGATGCTCGTGAAATAATGGACGAAGAATTTACGCGAATGCGCCCAGTAGGACGACCTAAAGCCCATAGCCCCAAAGAGCGCATCAGTATTCAACTATCGCCAGAAGTAATGAGTTATTTTCGTAATACCAGCAAAGGCTGGCAAACACGCATTGATCAAGCGTTAAAAGGCTACGTGCTGGCTAATAAGGGTTAATTAGCCCACATTTTCTCGCTAAAGTGGCGACGGCAAAGTGACTGGTATCGATCATTACCGCCAATCACCACTTGCTCACCATCTTTAATCACGGTGCCGTGCTCATCGGTACGTACCACCATAGTGGCTTTGCGGCCACAGTGGCACACGGTTTTAAGCTCTACCAACTTATCCGCCCAAGCCAACAAATATTGGCTACCGGGAAATAACTCACCTCTAAAATCGGTGCGAATACCGTAGCACAACACCGGGATGTTGAGGTGATCTACCACTTGCGTGAGTTGTTTAACTTGAAGCTTGCTTAAGAACTGACTTTCGTCAATGAGAACACAGTCGATGGGTTGCTGGTGATTTTGCTTGTCTAGAAGACTAAACAGGTCATCTTTACTGCTAAACAATTGAGCGTCGGCCGCTAAGCCAATACGCGACGTAACTTTGCCAATACCATAACGGTCGTCTAACACCGCCGATAAAATATACGGGTGCATGCCACGTTCTTGATAATTGTATGCCGATTGCAATAATGCCGTTGATTTACCGGCATTCATCGAAGAGTAATAAAAATAGAGCTGGGCCAAAACAAAAACACCTGAACAAAGATCACAAATTGTAGCGGATGAGCCTAATCAGCTCAACCAAGATATTTGCTTAAGCACCAGCCAAAAACAACCCCGAGGGGTTATGTCAGAGGTCAACCCAGCCAGTCGTACAGCCTACCGCAAAAATGGGGATAGGACGGTAGTAGTGCACATTAGCTTGGCTACCAATAGTTGCGCCAGAAATCGCGATAAAGGCGCGGATTTCAAAGCCACCTTGGCCCGCATCCTGCCATGTTTCTTCGTCTGTATAACTCAGTAATGCGTCCTTGTCACCCGCACACCAACGCTCCAAAAACTCTTTATCCCAGGCTGCATTGATTTTGCCGGAATCAGGCGTGGCCGGCCAATGTGAAATACCACCCGTAGCGACTATGGCAATACGCTCGGGCACCTCGTCACAGGCCTTACGCAAGGCCTGACCAAAGGCCCAAGCACGGTGTAACGGCGACAAAGGCGGACCTTGGCAGTTGATGTTGACGGGGATAATATCTAACTCATACTCAGGGGTAAGAAAATGCAGTGGTACACTGATACCATGGTCAAATTTCCATTCCTCTGCGTAAGCCACATCCACATCTTGCATCACTTTGGCAATGATACGTTTTGACAAGTCAGGATTACCCGGAATCAGGCGTCGCTCAATACCTAACCATTGAGGGTCTTCGATAGGCCCTTCATACTCATCGGCCGCACCAATACAGTAGGCTGGCATATTGTTCATAAAAAAGTTGGCAAAATGCTCCGCCGCGATGACAATTAAGGCGTCAGGCTTACTGGCTTCTAAGGCTTCACGCATGTCATCAAAGGCACTGTAGAGGGTCTCTTTGTCATCTGGGTCTGCCATGTGGGCGCGACCGGTAATTCCTGGTGCATGGCTGCACACTCCTGCAAAAACTAAGCTCATACAGCCCCCTTGCCATCTGTAGTTACATATAATCCGGCTCTAACGTTGCCGTGAACCGCTAACGCATCACGCATGGCTTGAATATATTCTGGCCAAGCTAAGCCACACATGGCGGCAAAGTGCATTAATATTTGGCCATTAACACCCAAAATATACAGCAGACCGATATCTTTGTTGGCTAAAGCATCATGTTCTTCTTGAGTGAGTTTGAAGTCGCTCAGTATGGCTTCATGATCGGCCAAAAATGATGTTTGCATCTGCACGTCTTTATTGAGTTGATATAACAGTTTTTGAGTCTGATACAAGCTCATAATGTCTCGCCCTTTCTAGTGATCTGGTAGTGAGGCACAGCCTATTGGCCTGACCCTAACTACAATAATAGATAACATGTTAATAATTATTGACTAGCAAAGCTAGCATTCTTGGAAGTTAAATTAACTTGTTAAGTATATTGTCAAAATCACGTGATCCCAAACTGACCAAAATACCGCTATAGGTTCTGGGAATATAGATGAGCTAAATTAATAAGCATTTGATACAAAAGGAAATAAATGGTCGGGACGGCAGGATTTGAACCTACGACCCCCTGCCCCCCAGGCAGGTGCGCTACCAAACTGCGCTACGCCCCGACAAACTTCCGATGCGGTTCGATGAGAACCTCAGAAGAGGGCGTATATTACTTCAATCGCGGTGGTTTTGGAAGCGATATGAGCTTTGGAATAAGTGAAATCTGGAATTAAATCAAGTCTTTGACTCAATCATTCACAGTCACTAATTTTCTGTTTCAACCCGATCTTTAAGTTTTTGACCTGGCCTAAAGGTAACCACCCGGCGCGCAGAAATAGCCACTTCTTCACCCGTTTTAGGGTTACGTCCAGGGCGTGAGCGTTTGTCACGCAAATCAAAGTTACCAAAACCTGACAACTTAACCTGTTCGTTATTAATAAGACTGGAGGAGACCTCTTCAAAAAAGGCCTCTACCATGTCTTTTGCGTCGCGCTTACTAAGCTGCTGTTCACTACTGAGACGTTCTGCCATATCGGCTTTGGTCAGTGATCCCATGCTTGGGTCCTCGGCTTTTGTTTATTATTATTAGCCTCTAAGGCTTGCACCGGCATTTTCAGCGAGGTGTGTTACCACCTGCTCAACCCACTGGTTTACTTCATCATCCGTAAGAGTGCGCTCTGGGTGCTGCCACGTCAAGCCCAAAGCTAGACTTTTTTGTCCATTTTCAATGCCTTGGCCTTGATACACGTCAAATAAACGTACTGCATTAAGCCATTTTCCTGCACTAGACTCTATGTAACTAGTCACCTGGGCCACACTGGTCTTCTGGTCCAAGACAATGGCCAAGTCACGGCGCATTTCTGGAAACTTAGACAAGGTTTGGTAGGCCGGTAGCACACCAAGGCTAATAGCGGCTAAATCCACTTCAAACATAAACACAGGCCCTTGTAGGCCTATGTCTTTAACTAAGCCAGGGTGCATTGCGCCCACATAACCCACCACTGCGCCGTCAAGTTGAATGTCTGCACTTTGGCCGGGATGAAGGGCTAAATGTTCGGTCGCCACAAAGGAAAAGCGTTGACCGCCAATTGCCAATAGCGTTTCCAAATCACCTTTAATATCGAAGTAATCAACATTTTCGGCTTTGCCGTGCCAGCTTTCTGGGTTGCGAGAACCATAAATCAAACCAGCAAACACATCCTGCTGTCGTAACCCTTGGTCGCTTGGAATAAAGCGCTGGCCCGTTTCAAACAAACGGATACGCGATTGTTGACGATTTTGGTTGTGCTGCAACGCCTTGACCAAACCAGGCCACAAGGTAGTACGCATCACGGCCATGTCGGCAGAAATAGGGTTCACTAACTCCACCGGTTTGTTTTGATCGTCAAACTTAGCTAATAAGCCTGGTTCAACCATGCTGTAAGTAATCGCCTCTTGATAACCACGGCTCACCATATGGCGGCGCAAGATAGACAATGGCCGTTGCACTTCGGCGTTGGCCGGAATTTCCATGCTCGCCACAGGGTTAGTGCTTGGTAAGTTGTTGTAGCCGTACACACGGGCCACTTCTTCGATTAAATCGGCTTCAATGGCCATATCGAAGCGCCAAGAAGGGGCGCTGAAGGTCCATGAAGCGTCGTCTGAGGCAACCAAGGTTAAACCCAGACGCGTAAGTATATCTAGCACTTGTGCATCGTCGATTTCGTGGGCTAACAAGGCTTCTAAGCGGGCTTTACGTAAGCTTACCTGTGACTCCGTTGGCAAGTGATCTGCTGACACCTGCTCAACAATAGGGCCTGCTTCGCCACCCACAATATTCTGTAGTAACAACGTGGCGCGATCCATGGCCTTGCGTTGTAGGTCATAGTCTACGCCGCGTTCAAAACGGTGAGACGCGTCGGTGTGTAAACCATAATTGCGGGCTTTGCCCGCAATACTAATAGGGTTAAAGAAAGCTGCTTCTAAGAACACGTTAGTCGTGCCACTACCCACACCTGTGTCTGCACCACCCATAATGCCGGCTAGGCCTAACACGCCTTCGTTGTCTGCAATAACCAGTGTCTCTTGGTCTAACTCAACTTGTTGACCATCAAGCAAGGTTAGGTTTTCACCTTGGCTGGCCATACGTACAATGACAGAACCGTTGAGCTTGTTGAGGTCATAGGCGTGCATAGGCTGGCCCATTTCTAACAAAATGTAGTTGGTCACATCAACCACTGGGTCAATGCTGCGCACACCACAACGGCGCAATTTTTCTTGCATCCATAATGGCGACGCTTTAGTGGCATCGATGTTGTTAAGTACACGGCCCAAGAAGCGCGGGCAATGTTCTGGCGCACTTACTTTAACTGGGAACACATCTTCAATTTGTGGCGCCAGTTCTTTTAGCTCAGGGCCTTGTACATCAACCGAATTCAACACACCCACTTCACGGGCTAAACCCGCAATACTTAAACAGTCGCCGCGGTTAGGTGTTAAATCCACATCAATGATTTGGTCGTTGAGATTAAGGTAGTCACGAATGTCTGTACCTACTGGGGCATCAACTGCCAACTCCATAATACCATCGTTTTCTTCGCTAATTTCTAGTTCAGCGCCAGAACACAACATACCAAAGGATTCTTGCTGGCGTAGCTTGGCCTTTTTGATTTTGAAATTACCTGGTAACACGGCGCCCACGGTAGCAAAAGCCACCTTAATACCTACTCGGGCATTGGGGGCTCCACACACTACTTGTGTTTCTGTAGTGCCATCACTGACCTGACAAACACGTAATTTGTCGGCATCTGGGTGCTGCTCGGCACTCACAATTTCCCCAACAATTACGCCACTGCATTCGCCAGCGGCGGCTTCAATGTCGTCTACTTCTAAACCGGCTAAGGTGATCTGGGCAACCAATTCGTCGCTGCTGATTGCAGGGTTAACCCATTCGCGCAGCCATTGTTCACTAAATTTCATGTCTATATCTCGTGCGT
>CBDUDU010000010.1:0-41633 GCA_965366045.1 uncultured Oceanospirillaceae bacterium | reverse complement strand
TTAGTTATTGCAGAACATGATAACGCCAGCCTAGTTGGCGCTACCTTAAACACAGTCACTGCTGCCCAACAAATTGGTGGCGACATTGATCTACTGATTGCTGGCAACGGCTGCGCTGAAGCAGCACAAGCTGCGGCCCAAGTCGCCGGTGTAAACCGCGTACTACTGGCCGACGACCCTAGCCTAGAAGGCCAGCTAGCCGAGAACGTAGCCAACCTAGTGGTATCACTGGCAGGCAACTACACTCACGTACTTGCCGCTGCAACTACCTTTGGCAAAAACTTCATGCCTCGCGCTGCGGCGTTGCTAGACGTGAGTCAAATATCTGAAATTAGCGAAGTAGTTTCTGCTGATACCTTTGTACGCCCTGTATATGCAGGTAACGCCATGGCTAAAGTGCAGTCTAGCGACAGCATCAAGCTGATCACTGTACGTACTACTAAGTTTGACGCTGCTGCTGAAACCGGTGGCTCTGCCGCTGTTGAAGCCGTTGCCGTAGCTGCTGATTCTGGTTTGTCTCGTTTTGTAGGTTTGGCAGCGTCTGAATCTGAGCGTGTTGAACTGACCTCTGCCTCTATCGTCATCTCTGGTGGCCGTGGCATGCAAAACGGCGAAAACTTCCACATGTTGGATAGCATTGCCGACAAACTAGGTGCTGCCGTGGGTGCATCTCGTGCCGCAGTAGACGCAGGTTTTGTGCCCAACGACTACCAAGTAGGCCAAACCGGCAAGGTGATTGCGCCAGACTTATACATTGCCGTAGGCATTTCTGGTGCCATTCAGCATTTGGCAGGCATGAAGGATTCTAAGACTATTGTTGCTATCAACAAAGACTCAGAAGCCCCTATCTTCCAAGTAGCCGACTACGGTTTAATAGCCGACTTGTTTGATGCTATACCAGAGCTCGATAAAGCGCTCTAATCGGCCAGACTTCATCCTTGTTACAACCCAGCCTTAACGCTGGGTTTTTTATGCCGATAGCAAATATCCACGTTACTGCTACATTTGCGCTCCAGCCGACCCATAGATAACGCGAAAAACCATGCATATTAGCCGTCTTACTCCCGATTTTATGACTACAGTTTGCCTATTTAAGTCTCCAGTAAAGTGGTAACATAAGCGCTCGCAAGATCAAACCATATGGCATGACACCTCATGGTGGTTACCATTAATTGGGTCTAGTGTTGGACTTTTGTCTGCACAGTGGGCCTGCACGTCTGGGCAACGTGTGCGGAACACACAGCCACTGGGAGGGTTAATAGGCGAAGGTAAGTCACCGTGTAAGAGTTGGATCTTCTTACTACGCTCAATCTTAGGATCAGGGATTGGCACGGCCGACATCAAGGCTTTGGTGTAAGGGTGCTTGGGGTTGGTATAAAGCTCCTGAGCGTCTGCTAGTTCTACGGCGTGGCCAAGGTACATCACCATGACACGATCACTGATATGCCTTACTACACTTAGGTCGTGGGCTATAAATACCAGCGCCAAACCCATCTCTTGCTGCAAATCTTTAAGCAAGTTAATAACCTGCGCTTGAATCGACACATCTAAGGCCGATACAGGCTCGTCACAGATCACTAGCTTAGGTTTTAAGATAAGTGCCCGGGCAATACCAATACGCTGACACTGGCCACCAGAGAACTCGTGTGGGTAGCGGTTAATGAGGTTAGGTAGCAAACCTACGCGCTGCATCATGCCCTGCACTTGTTCTTTGACTTGAGTTTTTGTGAGTTGCGGATGAAATGTAATGAGTGGTTCAGCAATAATATCGCCAATGGTCATGCGTGGATTCAGCGACGCTAACGGATCTTGAAAGATCATTTGTAACTCTTGTCTTTTTAAGCGCAAGTCTTTTTTATCCATTTTGGTCAGGTCTTGCCCCATCCACACTACACTGCCCGTACGAGCTGGCAACATACCAATCAGCGCACGGGCAAGGGTCGATTTTCCACAGCCAGACTCACCTACTACGCCAAGGGTTTCGCCCGCATAAATATCCAAGTCAATGCCATCCACGGCCTTTAGCGTTAAGGGTTTTTTCCAAGGCCAAGCACCTTCTTCACGAATATCAAAATGCACCCGCAAATCCCTAACGGTTAAGATTTTTTGTTTTGTTTGAGTAGCAGTACTCATGGTGCACCTACACTTGCAATGGCCGCATGACAGGCACGTTGGCGGGTATTTGAAAAGGAGACTAGCTCAGGCATGCTACTGAAACACTCTGCACTGGCCTGTCCACAACGATCCTGAAACGGGCAACCTGGTGGCAATTGCATTAAGTTAGGCGGGTTGCCTGGAATGGTGGCTAAAATAGGGCTGTCAGTGTCTAAGCGCGGCACAGACTCCAACAAACCACCTGTATATGGATGGCTTGGCTGGTAAAAAATTTCTTCGGTGGTGCCGTATTCCATGGTTTGGCCGGCGTACATCACCATTACATTATCACACACACCTGCCACCACTCCTAAGTCGTGAGTAATCATCACAATGGCTGTGTCAAAGTCTTGTTTGAGTTCGTCGAGCAAGGTCATAATTTGCGCTTGTACGGTGACATCTAAGGCGGTGGTGGGCTCGTCGGCAATCAATAACTTAGGATCACATAATAAGGCCATAGCAATCATCACGCGCTGGCGCATGCCCCCAGAAAATTCGTGAGGATACATTTTCATACGTTTGGCCGATTCAGGCATTTTGACGGCGTCGAGCATCCTAATCGAGTGCGCAGTGGCACTTTTCTTGTCCATGCCCTTATGGTGAATAAGCACTTCGTTAAGCTGTTGGCCTACTTTGAGGTAAGGGTTAAGCGACGTCATAGGATCCTGAAAGATCATGGCCATTTGTTGTGCACGCACCTTGTTGAGTTCGGCTTCAGACATGCCAATTAGCTCTGACCCGTTAAACTTAGCACTACCGCTGGCATGCCCATTTTTGGCAAGTAATCCCATCAATGCAAACGCAGTTTGCGATTTACCAGAACCAGATTCACCCACAATACCCAACGTTTCTTTGGCCTTTATAGAGAAGCTCAAGTTCTTAACCGCCGTCACTTGGCCGTCTGGGGTATCAAAACTAACGTTTAGTCCGTCGACTTGTAACAAGTTCATTATCTTTCCTTGGGGTCTAAAGCGTCACGCAAACCATCACCAACAAAGTTAAAACAAAACAAGGTAATGACTAAAAAGGTGAGCGGAAAAGCCAACTGCCACAAGGCAAATTCCATGGTTACTACGCCTTCCGAGATGAGTGCACCCCAGCTGGTTTCTGGTTCTTGTACACCTAACCCCAAAAAGCTAATAAAAGATTCGAACATAATCATGCCAGGAATCATCAGTGAGGCGTAAACCAGTACAATGCCCATAACGTTAGGTACCACATGGCGCACCACAATACGCCATTGGCTTACGCCACAGGCGTGGGCGGCTTCTATGTACTCTTTGTTCTTGATACTGAGGGTTTGACCGCGCACTATACGCGCCATATCCAGCCACGATACCGCTCCAATGGCCACAAAAATAAGGATAATTTGGCGACCAAACATCACCATCAACATAATCACCATAAACATAAACGGTAAGGCCGATAGTATTTCAACAATACGCATCATCACCATATCAACACGACCACCGATGAAACCGGACGCAGCTCCATACAAGGTACCTATGACGATAGCCACTAAGCTACTTAAAATACCCACCATTAAGGAAATTTGACTACCTTGCACCGTGCGAGCGTATAAATCTCTGCCGAGTTTATCAGTACCAAAATAATGGCCTGTTTCTATAGAAGGTCTACCTAATTCAACTGGGTCAGACAAGGCAAACCAATCAATTTCTTCATAACTATATTGGGCAAACTGGCTACCAAAGATAGAAAACAGAATAATTAAGCCAATAATGAACAAACTCAACACAGCGGCTTTGTTACGGAAAAAACGACGTTTAGCATCTTGCCAAAGGCTACGGCCTTCAATTGCCCCAACGCCGGATTCAAGCTGCTGGGCCAATTCTTGAGCCACTTCTTTGTGTTTGAAGAACATAATCTGCAGTAGCCTTTAGTAACGAATCTTTGGGTCAATGTATGCGTAAATGATGTCAGTAACGGCGTTAAAAGCGATGTACATCACACCCACCAGTACCGTTACTCCCATCACCATGGAATAATCTCGATTGATAGCGCCGTTAACGAAGTGCTGGCCGATACCACCGGTGCCAAAAAACACGTCAATAATAACGGAGCCCGTGAGCACGCCCACAAACAAAGGTCCTAGATAAGACACCACCGGTAACATCATAGGTTTAAATGCATGACGCAAAATAATAGTGCGGTAAGGCAGGCCTTTGGCTTGTGCAGTACGGATAAAGTTGCTGCTCATCACTTCAATTAAACTACCGCGTGTTATACGGGCTATCTGAGCGATGAGGTGGGTGGCCATGGCAAACACCGGCAATACTAAATATTGCCAATCGCCGTTGTGCCAGCCCCCAGCTGGCAGCCACTTAACTTTATACGACAGCAATAACACCAACAATGGTGCCATGACAAAAGTAGGTAGTACAATACCCGCCATCGCTGTTGTCATGAGTGTGTAATCCAACCACTTATTATGGTGTAAGGCTGCGACCATGCCCATGGTAATGCCTAGTGTTACAGCGATCAGCAGCGCCCATCCTCCAATGGTCGCAGACACAGCTAAGCTTGGCCATACTAGGTCATTGACGCTAAAATCTAAATATCTAAAAGACGGGCCTAAGTCGCCCTGCACCAAGTTACCCAGGTAAATTAAATACTGTTCCCATACTGGCAAATCCAAATGATACTTAGCGTTAATATTGGCCAACACTTCGTCAGGCATGCCTTTCTCTGTTAAGAATGGACTGCCAGGGGCCATATACATCAATGCAAAGGTAAGAATGGTTAAAATAAGGAGTGTGGGTATCGCCTGTAAAAAACGGCGAAATATAAAATTAAGCATGGATAGAGTCCGAGCCTGCTAAAAATATTGGTTATAAACTAATTGTAAACCCATAAATTCTCTTGTGAAAAGTCATGGGGTTAAAATTAAAACCGCCCAGAAATACAGCTACTGGGCGGTTACGGTCATTATGAAAGCTTAGTCCGCTTTAATATACACGTCACGAGTGTAGAAGTTTCCTTCTGGGTTATCATACGCAAAACCACCAACACTAGGCTTGATTAACTTAACACCGGTGTACTGATAGATTGGGATAATAGGCATGTCTTCTGCCAAAATCTCTTCTGCACGGTTGTAGTTAGCAGACGGGTCAGCCATAGTTTTAGCCGACTTCATCAAGTCGATGTATTCCTGGTTAACGTAGTTACCATCGTTGTCGCCGCTACCTAAGAGGTCTAGGAAAGTAGATGCTTCATTGTAGTCGCCACACCAACCGGCACGAGCAATGCTGAAGTTACCTTCGTTACGTGTGCTGAGGTAAGTTTTCCACTCTTGGTTTTCCAAAGTAGTCGACACTGGCATGGCTTGCTTCCACATTTGAGAAATAGCAATGGCAATCTTCTTATGGCCTTCAGACGTGTTGTACAACAAGTTCATTTCTAGAGGATTTGAATCGCTGTAGCCGGCTTCTGCTAACAATGCAGCAGCTGCATCGTTACGCTCTGCCTGAGTCATACTCGCGTATGCAGGGGCCTTAGGTGAGAAGTTGTGAATGATATCTGGCGTCAAAGCGTATGCAGGCAACTGGCCAGTAGCCGTGATGTGCTCAGTAATGATGTCACGGTCAATGGCGTAAGAAAGCGCTTTACGTACACGCACGTCGTTAAACGGTGCCTTCTCTACGTTCATGATGTAGTAATAAGTACACAGTCTAGGTGTGATATAGATCTCATCACCCATTTCTGCACGTAACGGCTTAATTTGTTCTGTAGGGAAAGAACCTACGTCCAACTCACCAGAACGGTAACGAGCCAAAGATGCACTAGCCGCTTCAATGGGTAAATGAGTTACCTTATTGATGATGGTTTCTGCGTCATTCCAGTAATTGGTGTTACGAGTCATAACCATACGCTCGTTTACACGCCATTCGCTAAGGCTATATGCACCGTTAGTAACGATGTTTGCTGGCTTAGTCCAGCTGTCACCATGGGCTTCAACGGTGGCTTTGTGAACTGGGAACATAGTCGTGTGAGCAACCATCTTCGCGAAGAAAGCTACAGGGCCGTCTAGGCTAACTTCAAAGGTAAAGTCGTCTACGGCGCGCACGCCTAGCTCGCTTGAGTCTTTTTCGCCAGCGATTATAGCACTAGCATTGGTGATACCAGGAATTTCAATGAACCATGAATATGGAGAACCAGTAGCTGGATCTACTGCACGCTGCCAAGCAAATACAAAGTCATGGGCAGTTACAGTGTCGCCATTTGACCACTTAGCGTTGTCACGTAAGTTAAAGGTATAAACCGTGTTGTCGTCATTGGTCGTATAACCCGTAGCGACACCTGGCAACTCTTCGCCGTCGCGACCTTGGTTCATCAAACCTTCAAATAGGTCACGCGCAAGGTTAGCACCTGGAACGCCTTCAATTTTTTGTGGGTCAAGTGAGCCTGGCTCAGCACCGTTATCACGTACAAATTCTTGTACGTCGGCAAGCTTAGTACCGGCAGGCACATTTGCAGCTAAAACGTGTGGAGCAAAGCTAGTGGCAGCTACTGCGCTGGCCAGCAACATGCTTTGTAGTAGTTTGGTTTTATTCATTATAGATAACCTCCAAAGGGTCAGTTCATTATTATTAGACACGCTACCTGCGCGACCTGACGTCAGCCCAATCACTTTGTTCTGATGGCTAAAAGTATGCAATGCAAAAACAGGAAAATAAATGTAAACTTTACAAAGATAGCTACATGTTTTAACAAATCTGATTACACCTTATGAATAGAGCAACCACTTCACACAACTTAATTATTCAATATCAAAGACTTAATAATTATTTCAAACACCAAAATGAAGTCCTTACGACGATTGATGAACTGGCCGATGCCTTGTGTTGCACACGAAGAAACGTAAACTTAGTGCTTAGAAAAATGAGTGCGCAGGATTGGCTGGTATGGGCACCAAGCCACGGCCGGGGTAAAAAATCGCGCTTAACTCTGCGTGCAAAAGACTCAAACCTTACCGTTCAACTGGCTATACAAACCGCAAATCAAGGCCAATTAGAAGATGCTTTCGGGATGCTGAATAGCGGCTCCGAAAAAACAGCATTATTTGATTATTTGAAAACACAACTGGGTTTTCAAGGTCACAAAAACCAAACCCTGCGCATACCCTACCCACGCACTATCTCTGAACTAAATCCGGCCACTGTAGCCCGAACTACCGAAATCCACATGGTCCAACAAATTATGGATTGCCTTGTGCGTTTTGACGGTGGAACGCAGGACATTATTCCTCATTTAGCTCATAGTTGGCGGGCCAACAAGGATGGAACCCAATGGACCTTCTTCCTGCGGCCTAGCATCAGTTTCCACCATGGCCGACCTTTAATTTCCGACGATGTTAAGGCCACTTTTGAACACCTTCGTGATTTTGCTGGCCCCTATCAATATCTATATCGTCACATAGACCACATTAACTGCCCTACTTCCTTCTGCGTCGAGGTCCACTTAACTCAACAAGACAATTTGTTTTTACATTTATTAAGCAACCAAACGAGCGTAATTCAACCCCATGATTTAATGCACGAGCAAGGTTTTTATAAACAACCCATTGGAACTGGCCCGTTTAAGGTAGGCAACAGTAATGACTTTCAATTAGAGTTGATTGCTAACGATCAGTACTTTCAAGAGAGACCTTTGCTAGACCGCGTTGAAATTTTATTATTTACTGACGAAGCCGCTGCCTTAGAAAACACGTCGGATATTTATTTCACCAATACTAGCCACAACCAACATCGCAGC
Source organism: uncultured Oceanospirillaceae bacterium (assembly GCA_965366045.1). Classification (GTDB taxonomy): domain Bacteria; phylum Pseudomonadota; class Gammaproteobacteria; order Pseudomonadales; family Balneatricaceae; genus Njordibacter. Next base: position 33,707 of record CBDUDU010000010.1, on the reverse strand, counting down.
ATGCAACACAACACTAAGGTAGAAGTTGGCTACCAATATTTGTTATTTAATGTTGAAAATACTAATTCACCGATCCAGGATTTACGTATCCGCCGTTGTATTCGTTCGATGGTGGATGGCCAAGCCATGGTGGATGAATTGGGAGACGAACGCGCCTCCGCTGCCCAACGCCTATTACCTGAATGGGAACTTGACACGCAAAGATTGATGTTTCAGGTCCGGCCTCGCATGCCTATGCGTTTGCGAAAACCGCTTAAACTCTATACCTACGGAATGCACATCATCGATGCCCAGTGGATTCAAAAGACCCTAGCAGGTTTCGACATTGCCGTAGACTTGCTGGTATTGGATTACCACCTGTTTGCAGACCCAAGCAACTGGCTCGATGCTGACTTAATCTTGTCTGGTGAGGCCCTTGATGAAAACCAAGAAATGGCGCTGTATGAATGGTTTGCCACTCAGCGCTCACTAAGGCACTGCATGGGCCCTGAACAACGCAATATCATCGATGAAAAACTAGGCACGGCGTTAGCTTTACCGAGTAAATACCTACGTATGGAAGCCTTTAGGAAAATGGACATTCACCTACAGCAAGAATTAATCTTACTGCCGCTATACCACCACCAACAACAACTGCATTATGGAAATCGAGTGAAGGGTTTGCAACTCAACTGCTTAGGTTGGGTGGACTTCAAGAATATTTGGTTCGACGATGGTCGTTGATGCCCTCTCGCCATTCCCACGTTGTAGGTCTGATGACGTATTACATATCGTCAGCAGCAATGGCCATGACACTGTCGCTACCGGCTACAATCGAACGACGGTGAAATTCAAAGCGTGGCAAAATGTGATCTAGGTAATAGGCCGCCGTGGCAAACTTATTAGTTTTAAAGCGTTGATTGTCTTCGCTCGCTACCAAATCAACACTACGAACCATTTGCCAGGCGCCACACACATAGCCGCTTAACATCAACAAATCATAGCTTACAGAACCCGCAAACATAACATCATCCGGTGCTTGCGCTAACAACAGTTGGTAGCACGACTCTAAGCCGTTAATCGCTTCGGCCATGTTGTGTTGCTGTGTTTGATTAACCGCATGACCATGCTTAGCCAAATCATCGCGCATTTGCTGCACTAGGTCTGCCATGGCAGCACCTTGGTCAAACAAGGTTTTTCGGCCCACTAAGTCCAAGGCTTGAATGCCTGTGGTGCCTTCATAGATGGTTAAAATACGCGCATCACGCTGGTGTTGAGCGGCACCTGTTTCTTCGATAAAACCCATACCGCCGTGAATTTGCACACCCAAAGAAGTCACCTCTTGCGACGCTTCTGTGCACCAACCTTTAGCGATAGGCGTTAGCAAGCCAACACGTATATTGGCTAGACTTCGGGCTTCTGGCGTTTTTGCTTTGTGACTTAAGTCGATCTGTGCCGCGGTCACATAAGCCACTGCTCGGCCAGCCTCAGTAAGGCTTCGCATGGTCATTAACATACGGCGTACATCAGGGTGATGAATGATGGCACCACGTTCCCTAGTACCCGGTGCAGCACATTGAACTCGGTCACGTGCGTATTCTAGAGCGCCTTGATAGGCACGATCCGATAAGCCGACTCCTTGTAGGCCTACCACCAAACGTTCGTTATTCATCATGGTAAACATGGCTGCCAAACCTTGATGGGGTTGGCCAACAAGGTAACCAACCGCTCCGTCGTTGTCGCCATAGCTCATCACACACGTCGGACTGGCGTGAATACCCATCTTGTGTTCAACATTGGTTGCATAGGCGTCATTACGGGCGCCTAAACTGCCGTCGGCATTGACCAAAAACTTGGGCACTAAAAATAATGAAATACCCTTAACACCGTCGGGTGCATCGGGTAATTTTGCGAGCACAAGATGGATAATATTATCCGTCATGTCATGATCACCCCAAGTAATAAAGATCTTCTGGCCTTTAATACGAAAATGATCGCCATCTGGTGTGGCTGTCGATTTGATAACCGCTAGATCCGTGCCTGCATGAGGCTCGGTGAGGTTCATGGTACCCGTCCATTCGCCACTAATCATTTTGGGCAAATAGGTGTCCTTTAGAGCCTCACTACCGTGGGCGACTACGGCTTCGGTTGCACCTGCGGTAAGCATCGGGCAAAGACCCAGGGACATGTTGGCCGCGTTCATCATCTCTGCAACCGGCATAGAAAAACTAAACGGCAGACCCTGGCCACCGTATTGTTCGTCAAAGTACAAGCTACTCCATCCGCCTTGAGCATACTCCTGATAAGCATTTTTAAAGCCATCTGCAGGTTGCACGCCTTCAGGCGTTAATTTAACACCCTGTTGGTCTCCAGAAAAATTAATCGGCGACCACACTTGGCTGGCCAACTTGTCGGCTTCTGACAATACCGCCTGCAATAAGTCTTCACTGGCATCCTCATTACCAATAGCCGCGGCGAAGTTAGGCAAATCCAGCAAGCGATTGACAACAAAATTCATATCTTCTAAGGGTGCTTGGTAAGCGCTCATAATATTGGCTCGTGTATGTGAATGTGAGTTAGACGTCTATCCATGTCAATTTAAGCTAATTTTAGCCTGACAATTGTACCTAGGTGAAATTATGCCTATCATGCTGACCCATGGGTTCCCAATAGAACTCGTTAGACAAACTCACCACACAAGGAGCAACACAGTGTCACAACACGGCTACTATTTAGAAGATTTAACTATTGGCATGACGTCGAGCTATGAAAAAACCATTAGCAGCGAAGACGTCAACACCTTTGCGGCAGTAACCGGCGACACCAACCCTGTACACTTAGACGAGGCCTATGCTGCTACCACAATGTTTAAAGCTCGCATTGCCCATGGCATGCTTAGCGCCGGGTTAATTTCTACAGTTTTGGGCACTCAGTTGCCGGGGCCTGGATGTATTTACCTAGACCAACAAATTAAGTTTCGGGCACCGGTGTATATTAACGACACGGTGGTCGCCACAGTCACGGTTGAAGAGATTGACCAACGACGCAGACGCGTCAGCCTTAAAACCCAGTGTTTTGTTAATGATAAACTGGTGGCTGACGGCAGCGCGTCGATGATGGTTGATAAGCGAGATTAAGTTAACTTTAGAGTTTAGAGTTTAGCCGTTAGACGTCTAATCTCTTCTTCTCTAGCGATTAAGGTACGTTGCAATTCATTAAGCTTAGCAGTCACTTCTGAATTTTCGTTATCGCGAGATTTAAGCAAAGTGCGTAAATCGGTCTCACGTCGAGCCGTATCGGACTTGTCGACGATGGTGCGTGTTTTAAGCTCTTTAATATCAAATTCTCGCTGCTGCAACTCATCTTCTAATCGTTTGAGGCGATTGGACGAGGCTAATGCCGCAGTGGTCGACTTTGACATGTTACGAGATTGGTTGGTGATTTCGCCTCGGTATTTACGTAACTCCTCGTCTTGGCTACGAATTTGGCTAAATTGCGTGTCCGAAGTCACAGACGTACGAGCCACCTCGCTTTGCAAGTCTTGTACTTGGGAGTTGAAAGCGGTTTCTTTCTTGCCCCATTCGTCACGCAGCTTATCCAATTGATGGCGATAGTAGCTCACTTTACTCTCGACCTTACTAATGGTTTCTTGGTGGCGCGCAACTTCTTCACGCATACGATTATCGAGTTGTTTTTTGGCTTCTTCGCTGCTGGCTTGAGCGCGTTCCATCTCGCCTTTATATTCAGCAACCTTATACTCCATACTGCTAAGGTTAGTTTCCGTGGCTTGCAAGTTACTACGTAACATCGCGCGCTCAGCTTCTAAGTTTTTAACGTTATGGGTATGTTCGCTGATTTGCGTGCGCAACCGTTGATTTGAATCTTCTAACGACTGCAGTTGAGATTTAGACAAATACAGTTCATCTTCTAGAGCAATACCTGCCTCAGAACTAGCCTTTTCGTCTTTGGCCGTTAACTCAAGCTCTAAACGTGCGTCTTTAACGGCATTTTCCCAAATCAACTGTACAGACTGATAAACTGTCTCAGGCACATCAGGACGGGCATTTGGGGCAATACTGCCTCGAAACGCAACCTTGCTTTCTTGCTCCATCCACCAGCGCCTAAGCTGATCACCTAATTCTTCCGAGGCCTCAACCTGCAACTTGTCCGCGATGACTTGCACGCTAAGTTTTTCGCCGGAAAACATCAGTTCACTAGCAATTTTATGGATTGTAGCTGTATCGATACGATCATCCATGGTGATAACAAATCTCCAAATAAAACGCACCAACACAAGTCTGGGTCGGTGTTATGTAGGGCCACTAACTAATGCTAAAAGTTTACCTTGTCGGTGCACAATAGCAATAAAAAAATGCCAGTTTTGTTAGGATGGAACCATCTGACGCAATACGTATTTTTGTATTTTGCCCGTGGCTGTTTTGGGCAAAGCACCAAACACCACATGTTTAGGCACCTTAAAACGCGCCATATTATTTTTGCAGTGCTGTATGAGTTCCTCTTCAGTGGCACATACGCCCGCTTTTAGCTCCACAAAAACACATGGCGTTTCACCCCACTTCTCATCAGGTCGAGCCACCACTGCAGCTTCTAGCACCGCAGGGTGCTGATATAACACACCTTCTATCTCAATGGACGATATGTTTTCGCCACCAGAAATAATAATGTCTTTAGCGCGGTCTTTAATTTCCATATAGCCGTCGTCGTGCCACACCGCCAAATCGCCTGAGCGAAACCAGCCACCTGCAAAGGCTTCTACGGTAGCCGTTGGGTTTTTTAAATAGCCCTTCATCACCATATTACCTCGTAAACAGATTTCTCCAATGGTTTCGCCGTCTTTAGGCACAGGCTTCATGGTCTCGGTATTCATCACCACATGATCTTCCTGATTGGGGCCTCGCACCCCTTGGCGGGCCTTGACGGCGGCCTGTTCGGGAGCAGATAAATGACCCCAACGGTCTTCTTGCCACTCACAAATAACGCAGGCACCATAGGTTTCGGTAAGGCCGTAAACATGGGTCACATCAAAACCTAATTTTTCCATGGCTTGAATTACGGCCGCTGGGGGCGCTGCACCTGCAGTCATTACCTTCACTTGGTGATTAATACCTTGTTTGTGTTGCTGGTCAGCATTATTGATCATATTGAGCACGATGGGCGCACCACCAAAGTGGCTGACCTTTTCTTGCCTAATTAACTGCAGCATGATTTCTGGCCGTAGGTGACGAATAAACACATTAGTGCCGGCCAGTAGCGCCGTAGTCCAAGGAAAACACCAACCGTTACAATGGAACATAGGTACAACAGTCATGAAGGTAGGAAATTTCGGCATATCCCAAGATAAGGCCATGTTCATGGCTGTAAGGTAGGCCCCTCGGTGATGGTAAACCACACCCTTAGGATTGCCGGTGGTACCAGAGGTGTAATTTAGGCTAATCGCTTGCCACTCGTCTTCGGGCATATGCCAGGCCGCGCACTCGTCGCCCTCCAGCACTAGATCTTCGTAGGTCGCAGTACCAATAAGTTGGCCTCCAGTATAGGAAGGGTCATCAATATCAATAACCATTGGACGGGCACTAGCACTAGACAAGGTAAGAGCCTCGGCTACCACTTCAGAAAATTCGCGATCCACCATCACTAGTTTGGTTTCGGCATGATCAAAAATAAAGGCAATGGTTGCCGCGTCTAAACGGGTATTGATAGCGTTCAGTACTGCACCAGCCATGGGCACACTGTAATGACTTTCGAACAGTTCCGGGCCGTTGTGAGCCACCACCGACACAGTGTCACCCAAAGCTATACCATGCTGCTGTAGTGCTGCAGCAATACTAGTACAGCGCTGGTAGGTTTGTAGCCAGGTGCGTCGTAGGTCGCCATACACTTGAGCCGTACGGGTGGGGTAAACTTCGGCGGCACGTTTAAGCAAGGATAACGGCGACAGGCTTTGGAAGTTAGCCTGATTTTTTGCAAGATCTGTGTCGTACATATAGGGACTCACCACAAGAGATTAAAACGTCAGCTTAACCAAACCAACAACCGAACACCAGCTGGGCATTGGTCGCAATATAAGTGACTGACTTCAGCTACTCAAACGTTCAACTGCTGCCTGTAAGCGCAGGTCTAATGGCGCACGCACGTCAATTTTTTTGTCGGTGCTAGGATCCACTAAACGCAACTGAGCGGCATGTAAGAATAAACGGTTTAGTCCTATCTTACGTTGTTGCTGATTGGTTTCATCAATGCCGTACTTAGGATCACCTACAATAGGATGGCCCATATGCTGGCAATGGACTCGAATTTGATGGGTCCGGCCAGTGATCGGTTTAGCTTCAACCAAGGTAAATTGGCCCAGAGTTTGTAATATTCGATAGCGTGTAATACAACGCTTGCCTTGTTGATCAACGCGTACCATACGCTCACCGGATTGCACAACATTTTTAAGCAACGGTGCATCAACCTTTTGACAACCTTTAGGCCAGCCTCCAATCACTAAGGCGTGATACACCTTGTCGATGCCACCTTCGCGCAGCTGAGCGTGAATGGCTCTTAAGGTAGAACGTTTTTTGGCCACCATAATACAACCCGACGTATCCCTATCTAAGCGATGCACTAACTCCAAAGCCCTTTCATTTGGGTACAGTTGGCGCAAGCTTTCGATCAAACCAAGATTAATACCGCTACCGCCATGCACGGCTAAACCGTGGGGTTTATTAACAATAATCAAGCCAGGGCTTTCGTACAAAATCGCATCGCGAAGCTGTTTTTCTAAACCTTTACTCACAGCTGCTGGTGCATTAGGCTCGGGGAGTTTTACCGGCGGCACGCGCACGATATCGCCATCTTTAAGCTTGTAATCCGGTTTAATGCGGCCTTTATTAACCCGCACTTCGCCTTTCCTCACAATGCGGTAGATTAAGCTTTTAGGGGCACCCTTGAGTTGAGTAATAAGAAAATTATCAATACGCTGACCAGCCCGATCATCGTCAATAGTGACGAATTTAACGGCAGTAGCCGTAAGTGGGGGCGCAGAAGTCGGTTTTTGTGGCATAAATGAAGAACTGATGATGTTATTAATTGCGAGTCATGGATGCGAATGGTAACATAGCGGCCACTGAAACTAACACAATTTCAGTCACACAATATTTTGGTGGGGTCTGACAAACCCAGCCCGTTGATTTTGCCGTTTAAACAAAGCTCATTAAATAGCTCCGCAAAATCCAAATGAAATAGGCTGTAACTCGGGTTTCCCAAGTTATTTAAAGTAAAACCACCCGTTTTACCCAGTTACGGCGAATTAATTTATGCTTGGTGTTTAGGTGTAGATGTACCCTACCCATGGACCGGTCTGAAGCAATAATAGTAACGCTTAGTGCAAGTGCAGATGAACATAGAATAAACAGAGCTTCTCGTTTAAGCGAAAGACTGCTGGTGAGCTAACCCATTGGTTAGCCTATGTATGCAATTGCCTATCTAACAGACCAATAACATAATGTGCCCTGCTGTGCAGCGTATATTTATCCGAGAAGGTAGCGGTTTCCTGCACCGTCAGGGCTTATATATAGCCCTAGTACGCCCGTAAACATATTAATTGCCGTAGGGTAAATGGGTTTCAAGACATTGAAAACCATGAAAAGAATGCTCATTAATGCAACTCATCCAGAAGAGTTGCGCGTTGCACTGGTCGATGGCCAGCGTATGTACGACCTAGATATCGAATCTGGCGCTCGTGAACAAAAAAAGGCCAACATTTACCGTGGCCGTATCACCCGTGTTGAACCTAGCCTAGAAGCTGCGTTTGTAGACTACGGTTCTGAACGTCACGGCTTTTTACCGCTAAAAGAAATCTCCAAACAATACTTTAAAGACCCATCACAAAGCAGTCGCTCAAGCATCCGCGAGCTGGTTAAAGAAGGTCAGGAAATTGTTGTTCAAGTGGATAAAGAAGAACGTGGCAACAAAGGCGCTGCCTTAACCACATTCATCAGCTTAGCCGGTCGTTATTTGGTACTGATGCCAAACAACCCCCGTGCTGGCGGCATCTCCCGTCGTATTGAGGGCGAAGAACGCTCACAATTACGCGACGTAATGAATCAACTCACAGTATCTGCAGACTCTGGCGTTATCGTCCGTACTGCCGGCATTGGCCGTAGCGCCGAAGAAATTCAGTGGGACCTAGACTACCTTCAGCAGCTGTGGGAATCCATTACCACAGCCTCTGACAAACAAGCTGCACCCTTCTTAATCTACCAAGAAAGCAACGTCATCATTCGCGCCATGCGCGATTACCTACGCCAGGACATTGGCGAAGTATTGATCGACGAACCTAAGGTATATCAAGACGTATTAAGCTTCGTACAGCAGGTTATGCCTAGCTACGAACATAAGATTAAGTTTTACGATCAAGAAATTCCGTTATTTAACCGCTTTCAGATCGAATCACAGATCGAAACCGCGTTTCGACGCGAAGTAACTCTCCCGTCTGGTGGCGCGATTGTTATCGACCCCACGGAAGCGCTTGTATCCATCGACATCAACTCAGCCCGTGCCACCAAAGGCAGTGACATTGAAGAAACGGCGCTTAACACCAACCTAGAGGCCGCTGAAGAAGTGGCTCGCCAGTTACGCTTGCGTGACATGGGTGGCTTGGTAGTGATCGACTTTATCGACATGGGACCGATGCGCAACCAACGCGCCGTAGAAAACAAGTTACGCGATAGCCTCAAGCTAGACCGAGCCCGCGTACAAGTAGGTCGCATTTCGCGTTTTGGTTTGATGGAAATGTCACGCCAACGTTTACGCCCTTCATTGGGTGAAACCTCCGGTATTGTTTGTCCTCGCTGTAGTGGCCAGGGCAGCATCCGCGACGTAGCCTCATTAGCACTGTCGATCATTCGTTTAATTAACGAAGAAGCTAACAAAGACCGTTCAGCTGAGATTCGTGCAGTATTGCCAGTTAATATGGCAACTTACCTGCTTAACGAAAAACGTGCCGAAATTTTGGAAGTAGAGAAAACCGCCAACGTACGCGTGGTGATTATCCCTAACCCACAAATGGATACCCCGCACTTTGAAGTGAGCCGACTAAGAGACGATAGCGACGCCGCACAAGCCGGTGAAACCAGCTACGAAATGGACCTAGTTCAGCATCACTTTGATGCCAAAGAGTTTGATGCTAAAACGCCTATCGACATGGAAAAGCCTGTTGTACAGAGCATCCAACCAACTAAGCCAGCGCCACAAGCGGCAGCCTCTACTAAGGCTAAGGCCAAGCCAGCCCCAGTTGCTGCAACCAAATCAGAAGGTCTGGCGACTCGTATCATGCGCTCTTTAGGCCGCTTGTTTAGTAGCGACTCTGCCAGCAAAACTAAGGCTGATACAACCGCCCCTGCTAAAATCGTCGATTCTCGCAGTGACGCACGTAAAGACTCTCGCAATGGTGGTCAGCGCCGCAATCAAAACGACGCTCGTCGTCGTGGTCGTAACGGTAATCGTCGTAATGATCCCCGTAACGAAAAGCGTGACGCATCATCCAATGATTCGGGTAACGATTTGCGCAACGAAAAACGCGAAGACTCACGCAATGCTTCTCGCAATGAAGGCCGTACACAAGAACGTAAAAATGATCGCCCTGACGACAAACGTAACAACCGTCGTCAAGAAACCCGCAATAAGCCACGTGATGTTAAACCGGCCGAAGTGGATGTAGAAGTTCAAGCTGCTGTGGTACCAGAAGAAGCTTATGAATCAACGGCTAATCGCACCCGTGATCAAAAGCGTCGTCGTGACCGCACGGGTAAACGTAGTAATCCTAAGCCACGCGTAGAGCAAACTGATGAAGCAGCTGAAGTAACCCAAGATGTGGCTGTAGAGGAAGTATTAGTTGCCCCAGTGACCACTGAAACAACAGTTGAAACTACACAAAAGAAGCCACGCCAACGTAAGCCACGTGAACGCAAACCTAGAGAAGCTAAGGTAACCACCGAAGTGACTGATACGGATGTAACCACAACGGAAACCGAGGTGAAAGTCGAAGCACCTGCCGTAGTGCAAGCCACGCCAGAAGCCGAAGTGCAAGTCGAAGCACCTGCCGTAGTGCAAGCCACGCCAGAAGTGGAAGTGCAAGTCGAAGCACCTGCCGTAGTGGAAACCACGCCAGAAGTGGAAGTGGAAGTGAAAGCCGAAGCACCAGTGGAAGTAGTCGCTGAACCCGTTGAGGAAGAAGCGCCTGTAGTTGAGACAGTGGTATTAGATACCCCAGCCGCTGATGCAACTAGTTCAGAACCTAAGCGAGCTCACAACGACCCACGTGAAAAGCGTCGCCGTGCTAAGGCCGAAGCAGAACAAGCTGCAGCCAAGCAAGGCTAACTAAGCCAAAACTCACCTCGGCTGTTGAACAGCCGAGGTTCTATTTCCAACACCACATCAAACCTAGCTAACACATCAGCCTGAATACGCTGAGCTAAAGCCAACACTTTATCACCTGTCACTGCGGCACCCGTTACCACCAAAACCAGCGCCTGTAATTGATGTACACCCACGCCATCTTGGCTATAGCCCTTCCAGCCTAACTGATCAATTAACCAACCTGCGGCCAACTTAAAGCGGCCACCGTCAAGTTTGTATGCCACCAACTCGGGCCACTGCTGCTCAATTTTTGCTGTTTGTTTGGCGCTAACAATAGGGTTTTTGAAAAAACTACCTACATTAGGGATATGCTTGGGGTCAGGTAATTTTGATTGACGGATGTGAATCACAGCATCACGTATCTGCTGCACAGTGGCGCCCACAGCCGGCTCGCCGGTCATCGACTCAATAGTTTGAGCAATAATACCGTACCCCAGTTGTGCTGAATTATTTTTTGTTAAGGCGTGACCCAATTGAAGGTTTACCCGCGTCACGACCCAGTGTGGATGACGTTTAAATATACTGTCGCGATAACCAAACTCGCAGGCCTTTGCTGTCAATTTAAAACAGACGCCAATATTAAAATCGAACACATCGACCCAACGCAGGCACTGCCTAACCTCGACCCCATAGGCACCAATGTTTTGTATTGGTGCGGCGCCCACTTGCCCCGGTATAAGCGACAAATTTTCTAAGCCGCTGGCGCCTCGTATGACCGATGCCGCCACCAACTCGTCCCACTCGCAACCACTTTCTGCACACACCTCTAAACCATCAGTGTGTGATGTCCAATCAAGTTTTGACATGGCCATCACCATCACTAAACCCGCAAAATTTTGCGTCAGTACTAGGTTACTTCCACCACCGATTAATAACCACGGACACGCCTGCAAGCGACAAAAGTCACGTGCATCATGCAGGTCCTGCAGGTCTTTTATCAGAGTAAAAAATGCCGCCTGCACATCAATACCCAATGTGTTGTAGGTTTTCAGGCTGACATTTTTTTGCAGCTTAATCATGGTTTAGCAAGACTCTCGTGATTGGCTAACAAAACACGCATGTTTTCCAAATCTTCTAATGTATCAACCCCTGCAGGCATGCCACCCGGCGCCACATCAACATGGATCAATTCGCCATAATGCAGGGCTCTAAGCTGTTCTAAGCTTTCTAACTCCTCATTAACCGCCTGCGGCCAAGTAACATATCGGTGTAACAACCCAACTCGGTAGGCATATAGGCCAATATGACGCAGGTAAGCTTCACCTGCAGCAAGAGGTAGAGTCCCACTTGGCGTATCGCCTTGCCAATTTCTGTCCCATGGTAGCGGTGCGCGGGAAAAATACATGGCCATATTGGCTAGATTACGCACTAGTTTGACAGCATTGGGGTCAAACACTTGTTTGGGGTCAGTGATGGGCTCGGCTAAAGTGGCAATCGCAGCTTGTGGGTGTTGCGCCAAATTAACCGCCACTTGGTTGATTAACCGAGGAGGAATCAGCGGCTCGTCGCCCTGCACGTTAACAATAATGTGCGCATCGGGCAAAGCCAGTGTTTGCACCACTTCTTGCAGCCTATCTGTACCTGTAGGATGGGTTTTAGAAGTCATTACAACCTCATCACAAAAATCGTTGGCGTGGGCCAAAATGTCACTGTGATCCGTGGCTATATAGACCTTCTGCGCATCACTCTTGCACGCTTGTTGGTAGACCCGCTGTAGCATGCTGGTACCGGCAATATCCATCAAGGGTTTACCGGGTAAGCGGCTCGACTGGTAGCGCGCCGGAATGATGACCGAAAACGCCATTAAACTTGTTTCTCGGCTTCGGTCATAGGCCGAGCTTGAACTTCAAGCAGCACTGGAATACCCGCATCAATGGGGTAAGCCAAACCGCTAACAGGGCAAAACAACTCATTGCTTGCCTGGTTGTAAAACAATTGGCCGTGACTCACTGGGCAGGCCAGTACTTCGAGTAGTTTCTTATCCATGGGATTCCTTTTTGTCGCGCTAGCGATTACCGCTTAGCAGTTAAATCGAGTTGTTGAATTAGCTTTGTAACAAGTGACTCTGGCAAGGTTAACCTTTGTGTGGCGTAGAGCCAAGGTAGATTTTGCTGTTGTGCCATTGGTTTACATTTTACTGCATCTTTAGCGGTCATAATAAGTTCACCAAGGGGCAAATCTTGGGGCTTAAACTGATGATGGTCTGCAAACCCTTGCCCGGCTACACTGTAGCCTTTGGCTCTTAGGTCATTAAAAAAGCGTTGTGGGTGCCCTATTGCGGCAATCGCATTTAACGGCGTATCAACACTGGGCCAAGCCGCGACTTGATCATCTGCCACACGCCTGACTTGGTCTAGCTTGGGCTGTAATAGGCAGTGATCTTGTGCCGCTAATACCTGTTGTAATTGGTGCTTCACCTGAGGTTGCAACTCGCCAGTGATTAACACTTGGTCAACTTGGTGCAAGCGAGTAAACGGTTCCCGCAATGGGCCCGCAGGCAAACAATGACCATTGCCCAGACCTCGAGCACCGTCTATCAAACACCACTCAACGTCACCTTTTATGGCACTGTGCTGCAAACCGTCGTCACTAATCACCACGTCATATTGACCTTGCTCGGCCAACCAGGTTAATCCAGCTTTACGATTCCACCCCACCACCACTGGCACACTAGTAAGCTGAGCTAACAAGATGGGTTCGTCACCCACCTGCTCTGGTTTATCTTCTGCTGTAACGCAATGTGGCCCAGCTCCAATACGACCACCGTAACCTCGGCTAATAATTGCAGGCCTTAGACCCTGTTGTTTTAGCGCCGCCACCAAGGCCACTATCAAGGGGGTTTTACCCGTGCCACCTAGGGTTATATTGCCCACAACCAGCAGCGGCATAGGGTTTTCGGAGGGGCTGGACTGGCCTCTCAGGTGTATATTTCGTAACCTTAAGTAGACCCATTCCAAGGGGTAAAATAGGCTTAACCACCACGCGCCCCTATACCATGCGTTGAGTATTATTTGTGTCACTTAGGCACCATTGTCAAATTAGCAGATCGTATGTTGTATTAATATGAGGTTATTATAACTCAGGGCAAAAAGGGCTGCACTTTATAGTCTCCATCAGGTTCAAAGGTCACCACCACCTGGCCATGTTGAGCCGTGTTATACCAATGACTGCCAAACTGCCAATAACGACGGGTAACCAGTTTACGCGGGTGACCAAAGGCATTGTGTAGACCCGCAGAAATGAGCACGTAAGAGGGCGATACTCGCTGTAAAAACGCTGCCGTCGACGAGCTATTGCTGCCGTGGTGCGGCGCAATAAGAATGTCACTAGTAACAATATCGCCATATTGCCGTAATAACTCAACCTCTGCCCTCGCTTCAATGTCACCAGCAATCATAACCTGACGCCCATAGATGCTGAGTAACACAACACAAGAGGCATTATTGCCGCTTAGGCCGGCTTCTGCCAAGGCAATTTGACGCCATTGTATCGGCACTTTAGGGTCCTCACTCCATGTTTGCCAGTTGCTGGTACGGCAACGTTTAACTGTGGTTGTACTAAGCACTAGCGGCGCTTCGCGTTGCGTATTAATTACCGTCGGCAGCAACAGATGTTGCACCGGCATTTGCGCCAGTAGCGTCTCTAAACCGCCACTATGATCATTGTCCCAATGACCGACCACCACAGTGTGCAACTCATTGACTCCAGCCCCACGAAGTTCTGGCAACACCACGGTGTCAACTAAGTTAAAGCCACTTCGATAACGGTTACCCAAATCATAGAGTAGATGTTGATCACCGTTTTGGAGCCAGACACTTAAACCTTGACCGACATCGAACAAGGTCAATTTGACGCCCGTTGAGGGCTTATCATCAGGCCCTAATTGTGGCTGCCAATAGACAATATTGGCCAGTAACAACAAACCTAAAAACAACCCCATTAAGCCACCTAGACAACGCCGAGCCATTAAACTTGCAGCGGCCACCACCATTAGCCCCACCCAAATACCTGCTGGCGCTTGATGCGTTGACACTTGAGCCCAGGGCCACTGTGCAAGGTTACTCAAAATCATCCAAATCAAGCTTAGGCTGCTATCTACCCATACTAATACCAGCGCTGGCAAAGTCACCACTAAGGCGACTAGACTCACCAACATCAGCAATGGAATAACCACTACACTGAACAATGGCACCAGCAACAAATTAATGAGCGGTGCGACCAAACTCACTTGCCCAGTAGCTAAGGCAATAACCGGTAACACTAGCACCGACAGTGCAGCTTGCGCCGCCAGTAACTGCAACCCTTTACACCACCAGTGCGACGCCTCGGCACGGTACCAAACCAGCCCCAAGGCGAGCACCGCGGTATAAGATAACCACAAACCCAAACTGACCGCACTGGAGGGTTGAAAACTAAGCGTTATGGCAAAGGCAATAAACAGCCGCTGGATAAAACTCAACTGCAGACCCCACAACTGACCCCACATTAACCCCAGTAGCATAATAACCGCGCGCTGTGCGGGTAAACCAAAACCACTCAACAACGCAAACGTTAGCGCTGCCACCACGCCGACCCAAGCCTGAGTATGCAGACCGGCGCCGCCCGAGGATACAAATGGCATCAACAACAGACGTACCAAGGCCATTGCCAAAAGCGCCACTAAGCCCACATGCAGACCAGAAATGACGAGCAGGTGGGTTGTACCCGTAGCGGCCAGTACCCGCCACTGGTTAGACGACAAGGCGGCGGATTGGCCCAATATCAAACCACCCCACAGGGCCGTTGCCGTGGGCGAAATGGGCAGTGTTTGTAGCGCCTGCCACAAATCAAAACGCAATTTATCGAGTTGCCACAAAGGCCACTGCCAACTGACACAAGGCGCTCCCGTACTGATCCACTGTTTTACATAACCCGAGGCATACTGCCCCTTCACTTGGCTCCAACGATGATAATCAAAGCTCGAAGGATTAGCATAATTTCTAGCCGCTTTTAAACGCACTAATAAGGACACTTGACGACCGATTAGTGCGCTAGCCTTGGGTTTTTGAGCTAAGGTCGGCCACTGAGGTTGTGCGGCGGCTGTGTAGCGATAACTAGTGACTTTAATGGTTCCGGGTAAAGTATGCGCATCCAATTTAATGGTGAGCCCAGTGGCGTTACTGCGCACATCAGTCACACACCCGGTGACCGCTAAATCTTTGCCTACCCACATAAAAGGAAATTGACTATTAAGCCGTTGATACTGACCCATCGATGCCACTAAAAAAAGCAATAACGCGCTAACTATCAGCTTTTGATGGCTTTTGAATGCCATCACACCTACACCTAGCAACATCACCAAAGCCACGCCCACATTAAAACTAATTGCAGACCAACCTAAACACCAAACCAAAACAATAACAAAAACAAACCATTGATATACATAATGACTCTTCCTTGAGATCACTAAACCTTGGCTTAACTCATGGATAAGCGCATAATTAAGGCGTAAGCGTCGGAGTATTTAGTAACCCACCACACCTTCATCATTACTAAGGTTAGACCATGCCGCGTAAGTTTTTTAAACGCATTAGCCCAGATCCGAAAAAACTCAGCCAATATCAATCCCTGAGTTGGTTAAACGGATTTCTCCACAATACACAACTATGGGGTTTTAAGCGCACGAGTGTGGCTAAAGGCTGTGCCATTGGTTTATTTTGCTGCATGATTCCCATGCCCTTACAAATGTTACTTGCAGCCTTGATTGCCCTAGTATGGGGAGCCAACATTCCACTGTCTGTCGCATTGGTATGGGTGAGCAACCCTATTACCATGGTTCCTATGTTCTATGCCAACTACAAGTTTGGCAGTTGGCTGCTACAAACACCGGTGTATCAACTCAATTTTGAATGGTCTGCGGGATGGTTGTGGCAACAACTTCACCATCTCTGGAAACCGCTGTATGCGGGTTCCTTAGCCGGCGGTCTAATATTAGCGTTGGCGGCTTTTTTTACAGTACAGTTATTGTGGACTTGGCAGGTTAGGCGCAATTGGCTAAGACGGAAACGTTAGTTAACTAACACGCCGTCTACCAGCCTCAATTGGTGATCCAGTTTAATGGCCAGTGCTAAATCGTGAGTCACTGCAATAAACGCGGTGCCTAAGTCTTGTTGCAATTGCTGTAACAAAACTAAAATTTGAGCCGCGTTATGTTGGTCTAAATTACCGGTGGGTTCATCCATTAACAGACAAGCCGGTTGATTGATGAGTGCACGGGCAATCGCTACCCGCTGACGTTCGCCACCGGACAATGCACCGGGTCGATGATTTATCCGCTCGGACAAACCGACCAAATCCAATGTTTCTGCAGCCCGAATACGCGCGATAACAGGCTTATTGCCGGCCATGATGTGGGGCAACATCACATTTTCTAAGGCACTAAACTCCGCCAACAAGTGGTGAAATTGGAATACAAAACCCAGGTGTTGGTTACGTAACTTAGCACCTTGGTTGACATTGAGGTCTGACAAACATTGCCCAGCGACCCAAACCTGCCCTGCGTCGGGTTGGTCCAAGCCTGCCAACAGTTGCAGCAAGGTACTTTTACCCGAGCCTGAACTACCAATAATAGCCATGCTCTGTGCCGCTTCTAACTCGCAGTTAAGGCCTTTTAATACATCAACCTGGCGCTCACCGTCTTGAAATGACTTAGTAAGGCCTTGAGCTTTCAGCACCCAATTACTCATGACGTAAGACCTCTGCAGGTTCAACACGAGAGGCTCGCCAGGCAGGATACAAGGTTGCTAACACACACAATACAAACGAGCTAATACTTATAATTAGCACATCTTCAAGCAATACGTGGGAAGGGAAATAACTAATAAAATAAACATCCGCGCTCAACACCTTAAAACCAAAGGTATGTTCGGCCCAATCGACGATGGCAGTGATATTAAGTGCCAACACCACACCTAACAAGGTGCCTACCAAGGTACCCAACACACCAATAACGCTGCCCTGCACGATAAAGATGCCCATAACATCACGCTGGCTGGCGCCCAAAGTACGTAATATGGCAATATCGGCCTGTTTTTCTACCACCAACATAACCAAGGTAGACACAATATTAAAGGCCGCCACAGCGATCACCAGCATCAGCAACAAACCCAACATACGGCGCTCAAGTTGAATGGCCTGAAACAAACTGCCATGGGTATGAGTCCAATCGTTAGTCCAGTATTGGCCGGGTAATTCGGAGGCGACTTTTTGAGCAATTTGAGGTGCTTTAAATAGGTCGTCTAGCTTTAGTCGCAGCCCCTCTGCGCCACCACCCAAACGCTTAAGCCGGCTGGCATCGGCAATGTGCATTATGGCTAAATTGGCATCCAGTTCGGCACCCACTTTAAAGATACCGACCAAGGTAAAGCGCTTTAGACGCGGCACAATGCCGGCAACGGTTAACGACGCCTCGGGTAGAAATAAAGTCACTTTGTCGCCAATACTTGCACCCAACTGACGTGCCAATAGGTCGCCCATTAGAATGTTAAATTCACCGGCTTTGAGTTCGCCCACTGAGCCTGCCACCATGTGATTAGGTAGGATGGATACTTGCGCTTCTGCTGCAGGCTCTATGCCGTGCAACAACACAGGCTGCACTCGGCCTCGGTTATTAAACATACCTTGGCTATGCACGAATGGTGCGGCCCCCACTACGCCTTCAACTTGTAAGGCTAACGCCGCAGGCTCCTGCCAGTGCATTATCGGCTCAGCAGTTTGTACGGTTGCATGGGGCACCATGCCTAAAATACGTTGACGCAGTTCGCGATCAAAACCATTCATTACCGACAGCACTAAAATAAGCACCGTTACGCCCAACACTAATCCCAACATCGAAATCAGGGAAATGAAGGAGATAAAGTGGTTCTGCCTTTGCGCACGGGTATATCTTAAACCCACGGTCAAGGCAATTGATTGGAACATAAGCTTATTTATTAACTTGGCGAGCGCGGTTTAAGCCCAGTTGAGCGGCCACCCGATAGGCTTCTGCCATGGTGGGAAAGTTAAAGGTATTGTTTACAAAATACTCAATCGTATTGGCCTCACCTTTTTGGTTCATAATGGCTTGACCGATATGAATGATTTCTGAAGCCCTGTCGCCGAAACAGTGGATGCCCAAAATTTGGTAAGTTTCACGATGGAATAAAATCTTTAACATGCCTACTACCTCACCACTAATTTGGGCCCGTGCTAAGTCTTTAAAGAAGGCCTGACCGACTTCGTAAGGTACTTTTTCTGCGGTTAATTGCTCTTCAGTTTTGCCTAAAGAGCTGATTTCTGGAATGGTATAGATACCCGTCGGCACGTCGTCTACAAAACGAAAGCCTGGTAAGTCAAGCAAGTCAGTGGCTGCAGAACGACCTTGGTCGTATGCAGCAGAAGCGAGGCTAGGCCAACCGACCACGTCGCCTGCGGCATAAATACCTTCGACGCCTGTTTGATAACGTTGATCAATTTCTAAATGTCCGCGACCGTTGGCCTCTAATCCAATGTTTTCTAGGCCCAGATTTTTGGTGTTGCCAGAGCGACCGTTGCAAAACAATAACATGTCGGCACGGATGCGTTTACCAGACTCCAGCTCCATAGATACAGATGAGTCATCCGCCGAAACACTCTTATAGGTTTCATTGTGGCGGATACGTACACCATTGTTTCTAAGGTGGTAACTTAGGGAGTCGGAGATTTCTACGTCGAGAAATTCTAGTAAGTTAGCGCGGTTATCAACCAAATCTACTTTAACGCCTAAACCAGCAAAAATAGAGGCGTATTCCGAACCAATCACACCTGCACCGTAAATAATTAACGTGCGCGGGGTGTGCTCTAAATTAAGTACGGTGTCGCTGGTGTAAATACGCTCGTGGGTAAAATCGACATCACCCGGTTCGTAAGGGCTGGAACCCGTGGCAATAACGGCCTGATCAAAATAGAGATTTTCGCTGGTCTCGTTGCCTAACACCTCAATATGATTGCGATCGACAAAATGGGCACGGCCAAAAAACACATCAACCCGGTTACGCGCATAAAACTGAGTGTGCAACATCACTTGTTTAGCGATGACTTCGCTGGCGGTTTTTAGTACTTGAGGAAAAGAGAAGTTTTTTGGCTCACCAATAACCCGGAACATTGGGTTGGTATTAAACTCTACGATTTGTTTAACCGAATGACGTAACGCCTTAGACGGTATCGTGCCTTTATGAGCACAGGCACCACCCACTTGATCACGAATTTCAACCACCGCGACTTTGCGCCCTAACTTTGCTGCGTTGATCGCTGCGGCTTCGCCAGCAGGGCCGGTACCAATAACCACCAAATCGTAATTATAATCTGCCATCTTTGTTTCTCTTCACTACTACTATTTTTATTTGATCGGCGTACTTAGTCGTTGTTAACGAGCCGCATCATAGGATATTTCTTCGGCCAGCTTATCTTCTTTCATGGCCTTTTGCTGTTCTGTTTCGCACACTTCTGGGTCGCCTTTACACACGTCACACGCCACGTCCATACCCAATGCAGTCATGCCACCGCAGGAACCTGCAATCGGCTTACCGCCCATCAACACACCCACAGCCATACCCACAACAATGATAAGCAAACCAACAAAGGTTAATATCATGGTTTCCATTTAATTCTCCAAATAAGTATCAAAGCCTGTACTTGATTGCGCCACAAAGCCTTCAGATTGTTTCATTATAAAGTATGCTGGCACTTGATGCAGCTCTGCCCATGCCAAACCTTGTTTTCCACCCATAACCATCAGCGCGGTGGCTAGCGCATCGGCAGTTGCAGCGCTGGCATCAACCACAGTAACAGACGCCAAGTTATGGGTCACAGGCCGCAAACTCGATGGATCTAGGGTATGTGAATACCGCACCCCATGCTGCTCGTAATAATTACGGTAATTGCCGGACGTAGCGACAGCCATATCCTTCACCTGCACCACTTGATATACCTGACGAGCATCCGCAGCTGGCGTTTCAATGGCAATACGCCAAATACTGCCATCTGACTTTCGTCCGTGGGCACGCAGCTCACCACCCACTTCCACTAGATAATCCATCACACCGTGAGCTTCTAACCAGCTGGCGATGGCATCAACGCCATAACCTTTTGCAATGGCAGACAGGTCAATGGAGCTGTCTGCGGTTTTAAGCAAGGCAGCCGGTTGATGCTGAACTTGCAAGTGCTGATAACCAATCACTGGACGTAACGCTTCCAAAGCCAAGTCGCTAGGAATATGCTCCGGCACAGGATCGGGCCCAAACCCCCACAGGTCCACCAAAGGACCAACGGTGACATCAAAGGCACCACCTGTCTGGCGACTAATATCAATAGAGCGGCTCACTAAATCTGCCATGGCTTGGGGCACCTGATGCCATTCGCCCACCGCTGCGCCATTAAAACCGCTAAGGTCCGAAGAGTCCATATAAGTCGACATGCTGGCTTCTATTCGAGCCAGCTCAGCTTTAGCGCCAGTGGCGATGGCTGCATGATCAACACCGTCCTTTGCCACCCACTTGACGGTGTAACTGGTACCCATAGCAAGGCCCGTAACAGCATCTATTTTTTCTTCTTCAGACACAGAACAGCCCAGCAACAAGGTGAGCATAAATGCGCACCCCATGGCCAGGCTGGTTTTTTGCAAAAGTGTTGCCAAGAGCTTTGGGTTATCCGCCAAAATCATCTAGCAAGATGTTTTCGTCTTCCACACCAAGGTCTTTCAACATTTGCACAACAGCTGCGTTCATCATTGGAGGTCCACACATGTAGAACTCACAATCTTCTGGTGCGTCGTGGTCTTTAAGGTAGTTTTCAAACAATACGTTGTGAATAAAACCTGTAAGGCCGTCCCAATTATCCTCTGGTTGAGGATCAGAAAGAGCTAAGTGCCAGTTGAAGTTGTCGTTTTCTGCCGCTAGAGCATCGTACTCTTCGCCGTAGAAGGCTTCACGCATACTACGTGCACCGTACCAGAAAGAGATCTTTCGGGTAGAGTTTAAGCGCTTAAGCTGGTCAAAGATGTGTGAACGCATAGGCGCCATGCCCGCACCACCACCAATGAAGACCATTTCTGCGTCGGTGTCTTTAGCAAAGAACTCGCCAAATGGGCCATACACTTTAATCTTATCGCCCGGCTTCATATCAAACACGTAAGACGACATAATGCCTGGTGGAATACCGCTGCTGCCGGGAGGTGGCGAAGCAATACGAATATTAAACTTCACTACGCCGCGCTCTTCTGGGTAGTTGGCCATAGAGTATGCACGCACTGTAGTTTCATCAACCACAGACTTGTGCTGCCATACGTCAAACTTATCCCAATCGCCACGGTACTCTTCGTCAATGTCGAAGGTTTTGTAATCGATTGAATGAGGAGGGCATTCTAGCTGTACATAACCGCCTGCGCGGAAGTCAACGTTCTCGCCTTCTGGCAATTTTAGCGTCAATTCTTTAATGAATGTCGCCACGTTAGGGTTAGATTCAACGGTACATTCCCATTGCTTCACACCAAATACGTCTTCTTCAACTTCAATATTCATGTCTTGCTTTACAGCAACCTGACACGACAAACGCCAGCCGTCTTTGGCTTCACGCATAGTAAAGTGGCTTTCTTCGGTGGCTAACATAGAGCCGCCTCCGTCTTTAACGACACAACGACACTGAGCACACGTACCACCACCACCACAAGCCGAGGCTAAAAAGATACCTTGCTCGGAAAGGGTTTGTAGTAACTTGCCGCCAGCTGGAACCGTAATGGCTTTTTCTGGATCATCGTTGATAGAAATGGTCACAGCACCAGAACTCACTAATTGGGCGCGAGCAATCATGATGATCGCTACCAAAGAGAGAACCACTGCGGTAAACATTAATACACCGAGGGTAATTTCATTATTCATACATCAATACCTTGTGTAGTTCGCTTTACAGCTGGATGCCAGAGAAAGACATAAAACCAAGTGACATCAAACCTACTGTCACAAAGGTAATACCAAGACCACGTAGGCCTGCAGGTACGTCTGAGTATTTTAGCTTTTCACGAATGCCTGCAAGAGTAGCGATGGCTAATGCCCAACCTACGCCTGCGCCCATGCCGTAAACAACCGATTCACCAAAGTTGTAATCACGTTCTACCATAAACAATGCAGCGCCCATGATGGCACAGTTCACTGTGATCAATGGCAAGAACACGCCCAAGGCGTTGTACAAAGCTGGCATGTACTTGTCTAGCAACATTTCCATAATCTGTACAATGGCAGCAATAACACCAATGTAAGAGATCAAACCTAAGAAGCTTAGGTTAACGTCTGGCATACCTGCCCATGCAAGGGCGCCGTCGGCTAGCAAGTAGGTGTAGATTAAGTTGTTAACTGGAACAGTGATGGTTAATACGGCAATTACCGCAACACCAAGGCCAATGGCTGTTTTAACTTTCTTGGAAATAGCCAAGAAAGTACACATGCCCAAAAAGAATGCCAAGGCCATGTTCTCTACGAATACGGCTTTAACAAATAGGCTTAGATAATCTTCAATCATTGTTTCAGATCCTATTTAGTGTGCGAAGCAAGTTTGTATTCAACTGGTTCAACTTGGTCGATCTTCGAATTACGAAGTAACCAAATGAAACCGCCAATTACAAAGAAGGCGCTTGGGGGTAGCAACATGAGACCGTTGGAGTAGTACCAGCCGCCATTAGTTACTAAAGGTAGGATTTCATAACCGAACAAGCTACCAGAGCCAGTCAGTTCACGTACCGTAGCCACAAACAACAATACAACCGAGTAGCCTAAGCCGTTGCCAATACCGTCGAAGAAAGAAGGAATCGGTGGGTTTTGCATAGCAAATGCTTCGGCACGGCCCATAACGATACAGTTGGTAATAATCAAACCAACAAATACGGAAAGCTGCTTACTTACTTCGTAGGCATACGCCTTAAGTACCTGATCAACCACAATTACCAAAGACGCAATGATGATCATCTGTACGATGATACGGATGCTGCTAGGCACTTGGTTACGAATCAAGGCGATAAAGAAGTTAGAAAACGCCGTTACCACAGTCAGTGCAATACACATAACAATGGTGACGCTTAAACTACTGGTTACCGCTAAGGCAGAACAAACACCCAAAATTTGCAATGCAATTGGGTTGTTAGTAAAGATTGGACTTATCAAAATCTCTCTTGTTTTAGACATGATTATGCCTCCCCTGCTTTAAGCTTGGTTAAGAAAGTTGCAAAACCATTCTCGCCCAACCAAAATTTAACTAGGTTGGTAACACCGTTACTGGTTAAGGTAGCGCCAGCTAAGCCGTCTATTTTATGTAGATCGCCTGCCGGTGCATTGCCTTTGATTAAACCAATGGCTGGAACGTCAGAACCTTGTGCAAAGACCTTCTTACCAGGCCAAAGTGCCTTCCACTTAGGATTGTCCACTTCGCCACCCAGTCCAGGTGTTTCGGCATGTTCATAAAAACCTAAACCAACTACAGTGTTTAAGTCGCCTTCTAGTGCAATAAAGCCGTAGAGTGTAGACCACAAACCGTAACCATGGATTGGCAAGATGATACGTTCAATACCCTGTTCGCCTTCAACAAGGTAAACAGTGCTGTATAAAGACTGCTTGCGAATACTGGCAATGTCTTGGTCGCCAGTTAAAGCCCGTGCTTGAGCAGGGTCTTTTGCAGCCTTACGCATGTCGTAAGTTGCAGCATCATGGTCAGTACTAAACTGGCCAGTGCGCATATCAACAAGCTTAGGCGTAATAGTAGCAAAGGCTGCTTCCAAGTCGCCATCAACCATTTCAATGCCAGCTGCGGCAAGAATGTTCATTTTCTTTTCGTTAATGGCATTGGCAACTTGCTTGTCGCGTAAACCTACGGCCGCAGCCGAAACAATCACAGAACAAACCACACAAAGAACCAAGGCCACCATCACTGTACGTGATACGGAATCTTTAGAATTAGACATTACGTGCAACCCTCCGCTTAATGTTTGCTTCGGTGACATAATAGTCAATCAAAGGCGCGAACAAGTTGGCAAACAAAATCGCCAACATCATGCCTTCTGGGAAGGCTGGATTAAGAACACGAATCAATACCACCATGAGGCCGATCAAGGCACCAAAGTACCATTTTCCGGTATTGGTCATAGACGCAGACACAGGGTCTGTGGCCATAAAGATCATACCAAAGGCAAAACCGCCCAACACTAGGTGCCAGTAGAATGGCAAAGCAAATAGCGGGTTAGTGTCAGAACCAATGAGGTTAAGCAACAAACTCATGGCGATCATACCGACCATCACACCGGCCACAATGCGCCATGCAGCGATACGAGTCCAAAGTAATACTGCACCACCAGCAAAGATGGCCAAAGTAGAGACTTCACCAACAGAACCTTGCAAGTTACCAATAAAGGCGTCTGCCCAGGTAATGCCAGCGTCAGCTAATGCAGCCACACCGCCAGTGTTGGCTAGGCCTAGTGCTGTAGCACCAGAGAAGCCGTCCACTGCAGTCCACACCGCGTCGCCAGACATTTGTGCTGGGTAGGCAAAGAACAAGAAGGCACGGCCAGTAAGCGCTGGGTTTAAGAAGTTCATGCCTGTACCACCAAACACTTCCTTACCAACAACGATACCAAAGGTAATACCCATGGCGGCTTGCCATAAAGGCACATCAGGTGGCAGGATTAAGGCGAACAACACAGAAGTTACAAAGAAACCTTCGTTGACTTCGTGGCCACGTACGGCGGCAAACAACACTTCCCAAAAACCACCCACAACGAATACAACTAGGTACACAGGTAACCAGTAGGCTGCGCCTAACATGAGGTTGTCCCAGATGCTTGATGCATCAGTACCCGCTACGAGGCTAACCAAAGCACCACGCCAGCCTTCGGCCTGTGCCACACCCATTACTTCCATGGCGTTATTGGCTTGGAAGCCTAGGTTGTACATACCAAAGAATATCGCTGGAAAAGTGCACAACCAAACGGTGATCATCATGCGCTTAAGGTCAATGCCGTCGCGCACGTGGGCGCCCGACTTAGTCACGTAACCAGGGGTGTAGAAAATAGTATCGGCGGCTTCATACAAAGCGTAGAAATTTTCGAACTTGCCACCTTTATGGAAGTGGGGCTCCATTGAATCTAAAATGCTACGTAAACTCATGCTTAGCACTCCTTCTCTATACGAGTTAATACGTCACGCAATATCGCGCCATACTCGTACTTGCCAGCACAGGCATAGGTCATTAAGGCTAAATCAGCTTCTTCAAGCTCTAAGCATCCCAATTCCTGAGCGTTAACAATGTCGCCAACCACTAAACTACGAAGTAGTTGGGTTGGCAAAATATCTAGTGGCATCAATTGCTCAAACTGCCCAACAGGCACCATGGCACGCTGAGACCCGTTAGTGGATGTATTCAAAGCCAATTTTTTAGCACGATTTACCGCCGTAACAAAGGTATTCAACACCGAATGCTTGCTACTACCCGCCGCAGCCCAACCCATAAACTCACGTTTTTTGCCTTCTTCAAGCACGGTGATTTGGTTGTTGTAGCGACCTAAGAACGCTGTAGCGCCATTGGCAATGCTGCCACCTAAGACTGAACCAGAAATAACGCGATTCTCAAACTCACCTTGAGAAGTTTCGCCAGCGATAAGCTGTACTGTTGAAGCACCCAAACGTGTGCGTAACAAACGCGGCTTGGTGACCATAGGGCCAGCCAAAGCAACAACACGCTCCGTCGGCAATTTGCCAGTGGCAAATAGTTGTGCGAAGGCGATGACATCTTGGTAACCAATAGCCCAAACTGTTTTGGTGGCACTCACAGGGTCCAACATATGGATATGTGTAGAGGCTAGACCCGCCGGGTGCACACCTTCAAAACGCTCAACTTTAGTACCGGCAACTTCGGGCACCTGTGTATTCGCAGCAGCACAAACATACACCTTACCTTCTGTGAGCTTGGTCAATAATTGCAAACCTTGTGCAAAATCGTCCTGCGCAGCGGCAATAACGGGTGCTGGATCTGCAGCTAAAGGGTGAGTGTCGATTGCAGTAACAAAGATAGAGGTAGGCTTGCTATCAATCGCAGGAACCTTGCTAAATGGACGAGTGCGTAGTGCAGTCCACAAACCAGAGGCTTGTAGATTTTGCGCTACTTGCTCACTTGTTAGGCTAGCCATGTCGGCAGCAGCACAGCTTACAAATTCAACAGCATCATCACCGTCGATGTCGATAACAACCGATTGCAACACACGTTGTGCGCCACGATTAATTGCACTTACCACACCAGCGGCAGGCGCTGTAAAGTGAACACCAGGGGTCTTCTTGTCAGAAAACAACACTTGGCCGAGTTTAACTCGATCACCTACTCTGGCTGCCATAGTAGGCTTCATGCCCACATAGTCAGCACCGATCACAGCCACTTGGCTTACCGCTACAGCATCTTCGATATTCTGCTGCGGTGCGCCTGACAATGGCAGATCCAGACCGCGTCTGATCTTGATCATAAGTCGTATCCAATTGAGAGTTATTGGTTGGCTTTAGTCTTTACAGCGAAACTCAAGGTCACGCATAACTAAAACCCATAAAAAAAGCCGGCTTATTATACGAAAATTTACAAGTTTTTTCCACCATACTTAAGGCTTAATCTATCTAAAACGAAAAAAGGCTGCCTAAGGGCAACCTTTTTTAAACATTCGTCATTCCGGCGCAGGCCGGAATCTTAGTCTTCTATAGGAAAGGCTGGTAACGAAGTCTTTGTTACGTGCTGAAGCATACGAATCACCTGGCAAGAATAACCATATTCATTGTCATACCAGACATAAACCACGCAGCTCTTCTTGCCCGTTGCGATAGTAGCTAAGCCATCCACTACACCAGCAGCACGAGAGCCTACAAAGTCACTAGAAACGGCTTCCGGAGAGTCGGTGTAGTCAATTTGCTTTTGCAAGCCAGAATGCAGGGCTATGTGGCGCAAGTAGTCGTTCAACTCTTCGCGCTCAACTTCGGTGTCAAGGTTAAGGTTAAGAATCGCCATAGATACGTTAGGCGTAGGCACACGAATAGAGTTACCCGTGAGCTTACCTTCAAGCTCTGGCAAGGCCTTAGACACTGCCTTAGCCGCACCCGTCTCAGTAAGCACCATGTTCAAACCCGCGGCACGGCCACGACGATCACCTTTATGATAGTTATCAATTAAGTTTTGATCGTTAGTGTAAGCATGCACTGTTTCAACGTGACCGTTTTCCACACCGTACTTGTCGTTAAGCGCTTTCAAAATAGGCGTGATAGCGTTGGTGGTACAAGAAGCGGCAGACAATATAGTATCTGTATCTTCGATGTCTTTTTGGTTAACACCCATAACGATGTTTTTGATGCCTTTACCTGGAGCAGTCAACATCACTTTAGCCACACCGTTGGCACGCAAATGCAAAGACAAACCATCTACGTCACGCCACTTACCGGTGTTATCGATCACAACAGCGTTGCTGATACCGTAATCGGTGTAATCAATAGAATCAGGAGAGCTGGCGTAAATCACTTTAATGACGTTACCATTAGCAATGAGTGCGTTGTGCTTTTCATCTACAGTAATGGTACCTTGGAACGTGCCATGTACTGAATCGCGTCGCAACAAGCTAGCCCGTTTCATCAGGTCATTGTCACCACCTTTGCGCACTACAATGGCACGCAAGCGTAAACTTTGACCACCGCCGGTCTTGTCAATCAACAAGCGCGCCAACAAACGGCCTATACGACCAAAGCCATAAAGCACCACATCGGTTTGGGTTTTGCCATTGCCTTTATTAACCGCACCGGCTAATTCACCAGCAACATATGCCTGTAACGTTTGACCAGCGCCGTGATCACGGAAACCAATAGCCAACTTACCAATATCTACATGTACGTTTGATAACTCAAGGCCCTGCAGCACTTCGACTACGGGGAAGGTTTCATGTACAGAAAGCTTGGTGTGCTCCAACATGCGCGCAGCACGATGGGACTTAAGAATACTAATCACAGAACGATTAACTACAGAGCGGCCAAATACGGACACTTCCACGTTATCTTCGCGATAGATTTTGCCAATCATGGGGATCATGGCTTCGGCTAACGCTTCTTTATCTTTCCAGTCTGAAAACACTTGTTCTTGGCTCACAGTGAGTCCCTTTGTTCACCGTATAAAAACGGCTTGGTTGCGGTTCAGGTGTTTAACCCATTTAGGTGCACGTATTATCCTGCAATCGCGACCTGTAAGCAATCTATGTCAGTATTTTGGTCACGAATAGTGCGCAATAATTTCAGTGATAGTCCACGCAAACAAACACACAATAACCAGATCAGAAAAGTAAAATAAGGTTGCAGACTACATTCACAGCAAAAACCAAAAAGCCTTTGCCCAATATGGTAAACCACCAAAAAAATAGCCCCCGCCATATTTATTTGTAATCTATTATTGTGGCTTATGGTGCAAGTTAAAACAGATCACACTACAATAGCGAGGTACTTTTTCGCCGTTACGGCTAGCGCCCCAGGACTCATTGCGTGTTATTACCAAGCTCTTCGTTACCCTCTAAAATTGGCCACAAATCCGTTTGGGCCCAAACCCATGGCGCAGCATCTGCCCTTGCCATCGCGAATACAGCACAACAACATCAAGGCCCAGTACTCGCCTTAGTCAAAGACACCGACGCGGCGCTCAAACTGCGTCTAGAGCTCGATTTTTTCTTAGCAGGCACAGGGCTTGATTGCCTGACCTTGCCCGATTGGGAAATTTTACCTTACGACAGCTTTTCGGCTCACCCCGACATCGTTTCAGAACGCATCAGCACCCTCAACCAAATCACCCACCTGCAACAAGGTGTGGTGATTGTACCCGTAGCCACCCTATTACACCGCTTACCGCCCATGAATTACCTGGCCGGCAACAGTTTCACCCTCACCACGGGACAAGAATTACCCCAGTCTCAGTTTAGGCAACGCTTAGATCAAGCGGGCTACCTGCTCACCGAAACCGTGTCTCAAGCCGGTGAATACGCTCTGCGAGGCGGTTTGATTGACCTCTACCCCATGGGCAGCCATGCACCGTTGCGCATTGAATTGTTTGACGATGAAATTGAGAGCTTGCGTTATTTTGATGCCGACACCCAGCGCACCACAGCCTTAATCACCGAATTCAATTTATTGCCGGCGCGAGAATTCCCCCTAACCGACGCCGCCATAAGTCATTTTAGGCAGAGCTTTACCAGCCAGTTTGATTTAGACCCCAAAGCCTGCCCTGTGTATCAAGACGTGAGCCAAGGATTTGCACCGGCGGGTATTGAATATTACATTCCGTTATTTTTTAACAGCATGTCGACCTTGCTGGATTATTTGCCCGCCACGGCACTGATTGTTAAACAAGGCGATATCGAAGCCCAAGCTCACCATTTTTGGCAAGACATCGACGCCCGCTTTGAAGATTACGGCCACGACATCGAACGACCATTGCTGGAGCCTAAGCAGTTGTTTTTGTACACCGATGAAATGTTTTATGGCCTCAAACAGTTCCCTAATATCGACTTGCAAAGCGGCGCCCTCGCTGAACCAGATACCAACAAAGGCCAATATAACTTAGGCGGTGCACAAAACCCCCAAGTGGCTATTAATAGTCAACTTGCAAAACCCCTCATCGCCTTACAAACGGTGTTAGAAGGATCACACCAAAAGGTGTTGATATGTGCCGAGTCTGCTGGACGCAAAGAAGCGTTAACAGAACTATTTAAAGGCTTACCCCAAGCCCCTAAAGACGTAGAAAATTGGCCCGATTTCATAACGCAAAGCCATGAATTCGCCATTTGTGTTGCCCCCTTAGAACAAGGCATGAACCTGCCTAAACACAAATTACTGGTGATCTGTGAAGCCCAG
Organism: uncultured Oceanospirillaceae bacterium; assembly: GCA_965366045.1. Classification (GTDB taxonomy): domain Bacteria; phylum Pseudomonadota; class Gammaproteobacteria; order Pseudomonadales; family Balneatricaceae; genus Njordibacter. Next base: position 3,363 of record CBDUDU010000010.1, on the reverse strand, counting down.
CTATTCGGCCAAAAAGTACTCCAACGTAGGCGCCGAGACAAGGCCACAGAAAACCCCAATACCGCCATTCACGACCTTGCCGAACTCAGCATAGGTAATGCCGTAGTTCACCAAGACCATGGTGTAGGCCGCTACAACGGCTTGCAAAGCTTAAGCATTGACGACCAAGACGCAGAATTTTTGGTATTACTCTACGCTAACGAAGCCACGCTCTACGTGCCCGTATCTGGGATCGAACTGTTGTCGCGCTACTCGGGCGGCGAAAACGCACCGTTACATAAGTTAGGTGGCGAACAATGGACCAAAGCCAAACGTAAAGCCGCTGAAAAAATCAAGGACACTGCTGCCGAGCTATTGCACATTTACGCCTTACGCGAAGCCCGTGATGGCTATGCCTTCCCCAAACCCGACGACAGTTACCAAGCCTTTTGTAACGCCTTCCCATTTGAAGAAACACCAGACCAAGAACAAGCCATTAAAATGGTGTTGCGTGACATGATGGCTGACCAGCCCATGGACAGGCTTGTGTGTGGCGACGTAGGTTTTGGTAAAACCGAAGTGGCCATGCGCGCCGCCTTTATGGCTGTGAATGGTGGCAAGCAGGTTGCTTTATTAGTACCCACCACCCTACTCGCCCAACAACACTACGAAACCTTGCGCGACCGCTTTGCCAACTGGCCGGTTAACGTTGCGGTAATGAGCCGTTTTCAAACCACCACCGAACAAAATAAAACCATGGCTCAAGCCGAAGATGGCAAACTGGATATTTTGGTGGGCACTCACAAAATATTGCAGGGCAAACTCAAGTTCAACCGTTTGGGTTTATTGATCATAGACGAAGAACACCGCTTTGGTGTGCAACAAAAAGAGTCGTTTAAAAAGCTGCGCTCCGAGGTCGACATTCTCACCCTTACGGCAACCCCAATCCCCCGCACCTTAAATATGTCCATGGCAGGCATGCGTGACCTGTCGATTATTGCCACCCCCCCGGCCAAACGTATCTCCATCAAAACCTTTGTGCGCCAAGACGATACAAAAATGGTTAAAGAGGCCATTTTACGAGAGCTACTGCGTGGTGGTCAGGTGTATTATTTACACAACGAAGTCAAAACGATAGAAAACAGTGCCAATAAATTACGTGAACTGGTGCCCGAAGCGCGAGTCAGCGTGGCCCATGGTCAAATGCGCGAACGCCAGCTAGAACAAGTGATGGGCGATTTTTACCACAAACGCTCTAACGTATTGGTGTGCTCCACCATCATTGAGACCGGCATCGACATCCCCACAGCCAACACTATTATCATTGAGCGTGCCGATAAGTTCGGGTTAGCGCAATTACACCAGTTACGCGGGCGTGTTGGCCGCTCCCATCATCAAGCCTATGCTTACCTGATGACACCTCACCCCAAGCTGTTGAGTAAAGACGCCAACAAACGTTTAGAAGCCATTGAAGCCACCGCAGACCTAGGTGCTGGTTTCACCCTAGCCAGTCATGATTTAGAGATTCGTGGTGCCGGTGAATTATTGGGCGAAGAACAAAGTGGTCAGATGCAGGGCATTGGTTTTAGCCTGTATATGGACATGCTTAATGAAACGGTTGAGGCCATGAAACGCGGCGAAACCCCCAACCTAGATCAACCGCTATCGCGTGGCACCGAGGTTAATTTACACCTGCCTGCCTTAATTCCCGACACCTATTTGCCCGATGTACACAATCGCTTAGTGATGTACCAGCGCATTGCTAATGCCGAACACAATGCGGCATTAAAAGAGCTACAAGTAGAAATGATTGACCGTTTTGGTTTGTTACCGGAACAAATAAAAAACCTTTTCCGTCAAAATCGTCTAAAATTAAAGGCTCAGGCCATTGGTGTAACCCGTATAGAAGCATCGGCCGGAAGTGGTCGCATAGAGTTTGGCAGCAATACCCAAGTTGATACCATGACCTTGGTGAAGCTGGTTCAAACTCAACCCAAACATTTTCGTTTTGAAGGCGGTTCTAGTTTACGCTTTAGCCTATCCATGGAAAAAACTGAGACCCGATTCCAACGCATGGAAGATTTGATAAAACAATTGAGTAAATAATGTTTAAACTACACGCCGCCCGGGCCCTAGCCCCAGTCTTAATAGCACTGATCATGTGCACCAACAGCAGCTTCGTTTTTGCGGCTGACGACAAGACTTGGTATCAAATTGAGGTCATTATCGCGCAGCGTGCTGATGCTACGGCAAACCTCGAGAATTTCGACCTTCAACCGGCAGCAGCCAAATGGCCCGCAGGTCGCCGCCTATCTAGCTTTGACCCTCAAATCGGCAACCGCAACCTGTTGGAAAACACCGAATTCATAGACTTGCCCGTCGACCAAAAAATGCTCAACGCCGAAGCCAGAAGGTTATCTGGCAAGGGTGAGCTTCAGGTGTTAAATCACCATAGCTGGCGCCAAATACTCGATGCAGACAAACGCATTAACTGGATTGATATCAAAGGCGGTTACGCCTGGGGTGGGCACCAACAACTGGAAGGCAGTTTGGGTTTTAGTAAAGGCCGGTATTTGCATATCCATAGCAACATTCACCTCAATCAATTCCCTTCTGTGACCAGCAGCAGCGACCTTACCAAACACAGTTTACTCAGCGCCGGACAGAGCTTAATACCGGTGATTGAAACCCGCTTTAGTTTGATTCAACGGCGCAAAATGCGCAGCAACGAATTACATTATCTCGACCATCCAAAGTTGATCCTGCTGGTAAAAATAATTCCATTTGCACCGGCAGAGCCCATTGTTGAAGCCGACCTTGAACCCACCACGGTACTGGTGGATCTTACGAAGCCTACACTCGCCGAGTAAATGCCCCTGGCACCAACTGAGCTAATAGCTGGTCTATTTGCTGACTTTGATTGTGGCCTTGTGCCCGCGGATAGACTGGGTCATGACGATCGTCATGCCAATGCTCCCAATTTTGGGTGTGTTGGATAAACTCGCTGGCAAAAGTCGCGCTAATTTCCTGACAACCCAACACAATGACATCCAAATAGGACTGCACAATAGGCGCATCATTTAAGTGATTGCCTTGGTGAGCATACAGATAAACCCACACCACACTGCTCGGGTTAAGCTTGTCAGCGCCGTCTAGATAGTCTATTTGGTCGTGTTCAAGTTGCGCTCGAATATAATGGGTTTCGCGCTCATCAAACTTCTCTAACTCCGACTCCGGCACCTGAAACAACACACCGTTACATGACGCCTGAGGTGTAGGCCAGGCTGCAACGGCACGCATGCCGGTACCCTGCCATCCCACCCAAGTACGCTCCAAGCCATTCACCCTAACAGCCATGGAGTCACCAGCGATGCCGGTGATACG